>NZ_JAKREY010000021.1:0-73912 GCF_022348265.1 Alteromonas sp. Cnat3-28 | reverse complement strand
TTGTCGAATACGATTTACTATGCGACAGTGGAAAGCTGCACTCAAATGGTACAGCTCCATAGTTGACGCAGCCTGGGCCGGAGGCATATGAAATTAAATTCGTGGGGATCCCTCAGGGTCAGAGTACATTACTGAAAAAGTACTCTGACCCCATGATCTCAAAATGCTAGTTGGTTTCGGCTTGCCATTCAGCTAATTGCTTAGCGATTTGTGCTGAGACTCGTTCGTCAACTATTGCGGCGCGTCGATTCATCTCGTGGTGCCACTGGCTGTCTCGTTTAATATGTGAAGGCACTGGCGCATGTCGGTCCAAAGGGCCTGGGTAATAGTATGCGTCAGCAACGTCTGAAAGCTTTTGATTCGTGCCGTCTGCAAATCGTGCTGAAACGCTGGATAAAGGGGAATTTAATTCACTCTTTTCGTTAAGCAAAACAAGCGTGGGAGTAGAAATATCAGGTATTGTCGATGTAGAAAAATGGGTCCATATTGTCGCAATGTTAAGGTCGTTAAGCTTAGAAATAAAGGGCACAAACTCATTGATTGCTTCACCCCGCTTTAACGACACCGGCTGCTTTAATGTATGCATTGCGCCAAACAGAAGAATCGCTTTATTTTTTTGTTCAGCTATCTGCTTCACAGTTTTTTCATAGTTAACAATGCGTGTTTTGGTGAGAGACTGCCATTGTTCTTTGCTCAATCCTTCCCATTTAAACTCTGGTTCGGCTAGAGCTATGCGAACTTTATGGTTTGACGATGCATTGAGTAACCTTAGTGCCTGCACAAAATGGCGGTAATGCTCATATTGCCACGCCATAAAATAAATACTTTCCTGCCACAAAGGCTCTAATTCTTGCAGTGAAACCTTTGTATTGGGATTAAGCAAATAATCATCCAACTCAGCTTGGTAATGGCTATTACCAAACTCAGTCACAATAACGTCGACACTCTCAAAGATATCACGATCAGACAGAGCGTTGATTAAGAGCTCTGTCGGTGCTGCGGAGCCGTGTATATCACCAATTGCCACGATTTGATGTTCGCTTAATAAATGCTTAAAGGTTTGATTTACCTCGTAGTTCACAGTATTAGCGATAGGAGTTGAAGAAGAAACCTCGTTAGCAAAAGAAAAAGAAGTGTAGGGTAAAAACACCGAACACATAACAATGACGAAAAGCGAATAAATCGAGAAAGAGTGGTAGCGGATCATATATATGAAAAAGTGGTTTGTTTGTAATTGATTATCATTATTATTAATTGCAAATGAAAGGGGAGGTAAACATAAAACGGACGTTTTAACGCAATTCAAATAAAATAAAGTGGTATGAAGGTTATTGGCTTCAAAAAGGTGAATGAGTTGTAAAGTCTTCTGCTTCTCCTTTATTACGTACCAATGTCGAATTGATTCGGCTAAAGTGCTTGCGTATTCTCGACGTACTAAATGAAATAACTGCTATAGGTAGTAAACGCTGTGTGTGAACTTTTAGGCATGAGTGCGAACACTCCCACTGACCTATGTTTCAGTTTTACCGGGCTGACTCGCCGCGGTGGTGAAACAGGGCCGCATAAAGACGGCTGGGGCGTTGCTTTTTATGAAGGGAAGGGCGTGCGTATGTTTCACGATCCCGAGCCTTGCGCCACATCACCCATCGCAGACTTTGTTTCGAAGCTGCCTATAAAAAGTAAAAATGCTATATGTCATATTCGTCAGGCTAATGTGGGTAACATTAACTTAGCTAACACGCATCCCTTTACTCGCGAACTGTGGGGGCGATACTGGGTGTTTGCGCACAACGGGCAATTACGTAATTTCTCGCGCCGGACGGGTGTTTACGAAGCAGTTGGGGATACCGATAGCGAAGAGCTTTTCTGCGATATTATGAATAATGTTAGGCAAAATCTCCCCCGAGACGCTATGCCTGAGCAGTTAGCTGAAACGCTGGTGGCGCTTTCAAAAGAGTATGCTCAGCAAGGTGTATTCAATTGCTTGCTGAGTAACGGTGACTGGCTATTTACCTTCTGTAGTACAAAGTTAGCTAGCATTACCCGCAGAGCACCTTTTGGCCCCGCTTGTTTGAGTGATGTAGAGGTGGAAATCGATTTTGCAGCTGAAACCACGCCAAAAAATGTAGTGAGTATTATTGCTACCGAACCATTAACAAACGATGAACAGTGGGATATTTACGAACGGGGCGAGTGGAAGCTATGGCAAGAAGGTGAGGTGATTGCTTCGGGTAAAGTGGATGTGCCAGAGCATAAGAAAGAAGTGCAAATGGTAGCGCTAAACCCATCGCTTCACTCAGTGAAAACAGAAAGACCGGAGTAAAGGTATATCATTTACTCCGGTTTTCTCGTTCAAATAAAAGGGTGTCTAAAACTTGTAAATAACAGACACGCCTACATTGCGAGGATCAGCGATAGCCGCGTACCCCGCTGGATAGCGTCCACTTACTGGCTCTTGAGTAATAATGGCTGTCTCGTCAAATAGATTGTCAACGAAGGCCGTCACGGTCCAGTTCTCATTTTCGTAGTTAGCGGTTAATCGCGTCAGGGTATAATCACCACCTATACGCGCTTCTGTATTGGAAAAATCACCGAAATACTCACCGACATAACGCACAGAACCCCCTACATTAATAGCGTCTGTGACCCAGTACTTCAAACCAATACTGGCATTAAAATCAGGTGCAGAATTGAGTTTGTTACCGTCGACATCGGGGTATTGTTCACCTGCATCGGTAATTTCGGTGTGCAATAAACCCAGACCTACATTGACTTGTAAATCTTCGGTAAGGTTGGTGTTTAACTCCGCTTCTAGCCCATAGGTTTTAACGTCGGGCATATTGACGATAAAGCGCGTTGAGCTCAATGCCTGAAAGCCTGAATAGTCGTTGTAGAAAAGGTTAGCACTGATGTAGGTGTTGTTGTTTAGCAAAGTGCGAGAGCTAAGCTCGTAGGTGTAAACTTCTTCTTCGTCGTAATAGTAATACTCTTGTTCGGTGAAGTTTAAGGCGCCACCCGCTGCGTTATAGCCTTTTCGTGCACTCAAGCCTAACGTGGTGGCGTCGGTAATCGCATATTGCAAAGCAAGTTTTGGTAGGAAAATATTGGTGTCTTCAATGTACACATCATCAATTGCACCGTACACGAAGTGCCTATCCTGACTTTCGCGCTCTAAGCGTCCACCTGCGGTAAGCGTAAGCTTATCTGACAAGGTGAAATTAGCTTCGGTATAGAGGGCAACAGATTTGCTTTTATCATCACCATAATAAGGGTAAGCGCCGGTACTTAATATGTCCTGATCACGTTCGAAATAATAAAATCCAATAAAACCCGTGGTATCACCTTCGTAAAACGAGAAGTTTAGCTTGGCATCAACAGTGGTATTGGTCTCATCAAATATCAGGGTTTGTTCGTTTTCGTCGGCGGCCTCATAGCTGTCAAAACCCCATTGATAATCCATAAAGGCAGCAATAATATCAAATGAGAGTTGATCATTGATTTTGTATTCAGTCAGTAAAGAGGTGGTAGAAATCTCCGTTTCTATGTCTCTAAAGAAAATACGATTGTGCTCTTCTAAATTTTCAAGCTCATAATAAATTCGGCCAGTATCACCTTGTTCGTTGTTATACGTGTGAGACAACATAAAGGACAAAGCTTCACTAGGCTGCCACTTTAGCTTCGCACGTACGCGATTGGATTTTATCTCATCGATATCGTAATCAGGTGGGTTTGACTCATAACCTTCACCGTCGGTAATAGTATCTGCATTGAGTGATTGCACACTTAAGCGGAAGGCTAACTCGTCGTCAATAATAGGGCCAGATATGACACTAGCAGTATCGATATACTGGTCTTTGTTTCTATAGCCTACTCTGGCAGCGCCTTCCCAATCGAAGGTGGGATCATTGGTTTTTATGAATACTGAGCCGGCAATACTGTTTCGCCCGTTACTGGTAGACTGAGGACCTCTGAAAACCTCTATTTGCTGTAGGTCCCACATACCACTATCGCCGCTTAAATCTGCAACAAAAGGTTGCGCTACGCCATCAATTAAGGTCGATACGCGCCCCTTTGCGCCACCGGAGATTGAATTAAAGCCCCCAGCGCCACCGTTTCCTGAAACACCGCGAATGTCGGGCAATGCGCCCGAAAGCGTTACTACGTTGGCGATTTCTGAAAGTGCATCAGATACTGATTTATACTGTGTATTGTTTATTTCATCTGCGGTAAGTACTGATATGGATGATGTTGAATCTTTTAACGTACGATTGGCTTTTTCGCCTAGTACGACGATTTTCTCAATTTCCTCCACACTCCCGTCAGGGGCTGGTACATTTTGAGCATTGGCAGTAAAGCCGACCGTTGATATTGCCATTGCTATCACAGATAACGATGATGGAAACGCGTTTCTCATAAAAGTAGTTCCTTATTGTTTCTCAAAGTACTACGGCCGCTTTGAACGAGGCTCTTTTTATTGCTTAAGTGATAAAGTTCTGGCAACTGCCAACGGTCAACACCCGCCAGAGATTAGATTTAGGTTATTGCCAGACACCGTCTTGGGGCACAAGCGAGCGTTTTGCAGCCAAACGTTTCGCAGTCAAAATAAACAGCGCAATTAGCGAAATAGCGACTCCGATAAACGCGATATTTATGGTGCTAGATACGCTGGCATTCCAATAGATGCAGGTTGCTACAATAAGGCTAAGTGCTATTGCGGTAAGAGCATAAAGGCTGTGAATGGCTGCTTTAATGGGAGTAACTAAAAAGCTATATGCAATCGCTGCGAGGAATCCGCCGTAATAGCCGAGATGCTGATAGAACTGAATGTTGCTTTGTGTTGCCGCTGCAAACTTCGCCGCCAGAAGAGATAAACCAATACCAATAAAGGTTCCAGTGCAAACGCCCACAGTGAGGCGTGATAAAATTCTTACCGAGCGTTTCTGTGTGGCAGGAGCATTAGCAGTTGAACGTTTTCTTCTACCTTCTATCCAAATGATATTGCCGGTTAAAAATAGCAGTGAACCGCTTAAGCCCAATGCAAAATAAATCCAGTGAATTGTGCTGCCGCCAAAACCCCCAAAGTGAAGTGTAAAAAAACCATTCACAATTTTACCTGCTGCTCCCGACACGGAAGGCAGCATTGCTGTATATCCAGCAGACGCGGTGTATGGGTCTGTCACCCAGAACGCATAATAAGGGCCGCGTATGATCTCACCTTCAAGTTCGCCGCCTATGATCAATCTAGAACGAGGTGTACCTAGACCGGAAAATCGCAGTTCAGCCATGTTGAAGTCAGGCTCAGTTTCTGTGATTTTTTGGCGTAGTGTTTCAATAGAGAGAAGGTTTTCGTTGTTTCTATCCACGTCTATTACAGCGGGCCGGTTGAACATAGGCTTGTCTTTATAAACAAGGCTTTGCATAGAGCCGTAAAGGATATCGTGATAAGCAAATACCACAGTGGTAACAGCAATAATGATATGAAAAGGAAGTGCTGAAATACCTAAAATATTGTGAAAATCTACCCAAAAACGTTTGGCTTTCTTTGCTTTTCGCAGGGCAAATAAGTCTTTTGCCCATGTGGGGAGAAATATAACCAAGCCCGATACAATGGCGACAAAGTAGAGTATACAAACAATACCCATTATCCAGATACCTACTGCATCGTGATCGTCACCTCCTGGGATCCCTGCCGTTCTGTGCAGATGATCAAGAAAGTCACCGATATCTGAAAGAAAAGCTTGCTGACTGATAAGTTGCCCGTTCTCATCCAATGAGGCATGCCAATAGACTGCATCATGAGTATCTTCATCTCTCACTACCCATTGAACCGGCGCATGTTCTGTCATTGCTGCTGGCAAATATACAGTCATTTCTTTACCTGCTTCAGGGTGGGCAATCAGCACTTGCTGTATTAAGTCATCATATTGGCTTTCAGCGATGGCAGGCATAGTATTTTCGCTGTGTAGCGCCCAGCTGTTCAGTGGCCCTTTAAAAATGGTAAAAGCACTAGTTGCAAAGCAGATAAACAATAAAAGCCCAGATAAAATGCCTGTCCAAATATGAATGTTTTGGTAGTTCTTAAAGTTTTCTAATTTCATGGTTTAAATGAAGACCTGTATTGCTAGGTACTCTGCAAAGGTTAAAAGAGCAATAGCGGTGAAGATGCGAAGTGGGCGGTGAGAAAAGTAAATAAGTGCTATAAGCGTGAGCCAGATGGGTACTATCCACCACATAAGGTGTTGTGATTTGACGTCTAAAGGCGTGTTACTGAACACTGTAAAAGTAATAAGTGCGCTAGTAAATAAACCTAGAGGAAGCCCCAGTACAAGTGCTCCAATACTTTTTAGCCACCATTGTGGCGGACTAGCCTGACTACCATGGGCACGAGATAGTGTTGATTTATTCCCACGTGGTGCGGTTAAAGGCTTCTCCCACCGGGTAATAAGAGGAACAAGGCTTAAACCAAGCATACTAAGCGTAAAAGTCGTAAAAATTGCAGCGGCTACTGAAAACGACTGGCTAAAACAAAAAGTGGCGACAGTACAAAGACTAATACAACCAATGATGGCTATTTTGAATGAATAGGGGCGTGTTTTAAACCACTGCTGATTTGGGTTCCCAGCATACAAGACTGCACACGCTAACACGCAGAAGACTAAACCAATTCCAAATAAAGTCGTCAACGTAAGCTCTCCTTTAGCTTTTAATTTTGTTCGCGGCAAACAGCCTTAAAAAATCGCCAATAGGATATTCAACAAGAGTATGCATGTAAATATTAATAATTGTTATTTACATTTCTTTTTTATTTAATGGACTTTTTAGAACCTCTTTAATTATGAAATGTTGATTGCACCTAATTGAGAATTGAACTAGCGCCAGCCCTTTATTATGCTGAACACAAATATTGTTAGAGGTCGTGAATTAACGTGTGTGAACTCCTAGGCATGAGTGCCAATACCCCAACAGATTTGTGTTTTAGCTTTACTGGATTAACTCGCCGAGGAGGTGAAACAGGGCCGCATAAAGACGGCTGGGGCGTTGCTTTTTATGAAGGGAAGGGCGTGCGTATGTTTCACGATCCCGAGCCTTGCGCTACATCACCCATTGCTGACTTTGTTTCGAAGTTGCCTATAAAAAGCAAGAATGCGATTTGCCATATTCGTCAAGCTAATGTGGGTAACATTAACTTAGCTAACACGCATCCCTTTACTCGCGAACTGTGGGGGCGATATTGGGTATTTGCGCACAACGGGCAACTACCCAACTTTTCGCGCCGGACGGGTATTTACGAGGCAGTTGGGGATACTGATAGCGAAGAGCTTTTCTGCGATATTATGAATAATGTTAGGCAAAACCTTCCGCGAGACGCTATGCCTGAGCAGTTAGCTGAAACGCTAGTTTCACTTGCAAAGGAGTACGCTCAGCAAGGTGTATTCAATTGCTTGCTGAGCAATGGCGACTGGCTATTTACGTTCTGTAGTACAAAGTTAGCTAGCATTACCCGTAGAGCACCTTTTGGCCCCGCTTGTTTGAGTGATGTAGAGGTGGAAATCGATTTTGCAGCTGAAACCACGCCAAAAGATGTAGTGAGTATTATTGCTACCGAACCGCTAACTAACGACGAACAGTGGGATATTTATGAACGTGGTGAGTGGAAATTGTGGCATGAGGGCGAAGTCATAGCCTCGGGTAAAGTGGATGTGCCTGAACACAAAAAAGAAGCCGAGATGGTTGCACCAGACCCATCGCTTCACGACTAATCACGAATTGTGGGGATACCTCAGACTCTGACCCCATTGTGCCCAATACTTGGGTGATGGCTTGTTTCACTGCTTGGTAGCGGGTGGGCTGCACGGTGTATTCCAACCCTTCGCTTACCGGCAGTAGCATTTGCGAAAGTTGGTTGATGTAGCCGGCATGAGTCAGCTTATTTGGATTAATGTTAGCTAACTCAGCTTCTCCGCAATCGTTAAAATAGCGCTGCAAGTAGTGCATTGTATCAGGGTGATTAATAAGCCCTAGATGCTTGATGACGGCTTTCAATGTTCTACCATCATCAGTTTTACTCTTCGCTTTTGTAGATCCGCTTGCTACTTTTGCTACCGAACCCGAACCCGAAATAAAACTCTACGCGTTTTCAGATAGCCCAGGAACCTGCGCAGCAAGCGCGTCGGGAAGGCTACGCGGCAGAATAAGCATTAGTTGGTAAGGTCTGTTACTTATCGCTTCAAGCTTGTATGTAGCAGGCGATAAATAAGCAAGAAGGCGAGGGCGTTAATAGCACTTAAACGTACCTCGCCTTTTTATTTTTAATTAGGCTAACCGAACCTGCCAGATACATAAGGATTCGTGGCCTTTTCGGTCGCAACCGTTGTGGTTGGCCCGTGACCCGGGTAAATCGTCATATCATCCGGCAGCACCATAATCTTCTGCTTAATCGAGTCGATTAATTGCTGATGGTTTCCTTGCGGAAAATCAGTTCTACCAATAGAGCCTGCGAAAATGACATCCCCTACAATAACCCGATTGCTTGAGCGTTCTACCAGTACCACATGTCCAGGCGTATGACCCGGGCAATGCAGCACTTCTAGCGTTAAATTGCCCACTGAAATTGTATCGTTGTCGTTTAACCACTCATTGGGAGCAAAAGGTTGGGCCGGTGGAAAGCCAAACATCTGGCTTTGCTGCATAAGTGCATCTAACCAGAATTTGTCGCCAATATGCGGCCCAACAATGGGTACACCATAATGTTCTGCTATGGCGACAGTACCGCCTACATGATCTAAGTGCCCATGAGTGAGTATAATTTTCTCTATACTCACGCCTTTATTCGATGCAGCTTCAATTAACGTTTCAACGTCGCCGCCTGGGTCGACAAACGCGCCTTTGTTAGTGGATGAGTCCCAAATTAAAGAACAGTTTTGGGCAAAGGGCGTGACGGGTATAACTTGAATTTCCACGGTTTAACCTTTTGATATTTTGTTGCTTTGAGCAAAATAGAGCAGTGCGCCAACTACCAATTCACCCAGTAAAAATAGCCATGCGTTGGTTGACGACTGTGCAATAGACCATGCGCAAACCGCTAGTGCTACAAAGGGTATCAGACGTCGAAACAGGTTTACAGGGCTGGCTAATGCGCTTGCAGAGCCGTTGAAATAAGCATTTTTTTCAGAAGTGTCGGGCTGAAAGCTGCTTTGTGAAGAAGCGCTCTGCAAGGAAGTCCCCTTCAAGTGAGTCCCCTGCAAGCGAGCCCCCTGTAAAAGTGCTCTCTGTAAAGGCGCGCGCTGAGCTTTCATCAGCACCACTACACACACGGCGTAAACCACAAGCCGGGCAAGCACGCTTGAAATAGCCAGCCACACAAAGCTACCGCTAAGTGCCATAGCTCCTGCAAATATTCCCAGTATTGATATGGAAACAGCTGGGGTAGCAAAGGACGCATGAATCTCGCCTAACTTCTGTCCGAGTTTACCTGGAATAAGTGACTGCTGCGCCATAGAGAACGTCAGACGAGATGTAGAAATCATATTTGCCAGTAAGTTACCGGCAACCGACACCACGGCGGTTAGCGTCATTATAAGCGCCCCAGTTTCGCCAAATATCATATTGGCGAGTGCGATAAGCGGTGCACTATCCGGCTCTGCAGGCCCTACTGTGTGCCAATAAAGCCACTGTACGCAAAAGTAAAATATGGCAATACCTGAAACCGTAAGCATTAAAGCCCGAGGTATGGTCTTTTTCGGCGAACTGGTCTCGCCGCTTGTGACCACTACCGTTTCAAAACCAATAAAGGCGTAAAGCGTAAGTAGGGCACCGGCAGATATGGTGTCAAATGCTGGCACAACGGTTTCCGAAGAACGTGCTAGCGCAGTAGAAAAATCGAGCTGCCAGTAACCAACCGCAATAAGCGCCACGAAAGGCAGCAGTTTTAGCACCGAGATAGTATCAAGTGAACGCATGGCTGCCTTAAGGCCGACAATATTCACTACGATTAGTGCTGTGGTAAGCGCGATAATAGCGAATGACTTGCCTATTCCCGCATTCAGTTCGGGCCACACATAGCCGGCATACAGTAATAACACGTGCATGTTGGCGGCAATCGCCGTTGCGCGAGCCAAGTAGTAAATAAAGCCAGTTTGGAACGCCGCTGCGTCGCCAAAGCCTTTCTGGGCGTACACCACAGGTCCACCGGTTTCTTGGTACAGCGTCGCTAGCTGCCCAAAACACCACACAATGGCCAGCATTAGCGCGCCAAAAATCAAAAAGATGTAAGGGCTGAAAGCGCCGAGCTCAGCGCCATTTTAGCGGGCAGAGCAAAAATGCCCGCCCCAATAAGGCCATTTAACACCAAAAGGGCAGCGCCAATGCCGCCAATCCCTTTGGTTAACAGGCTTTTGTTTTCGCTACTCATTTAGAAAAAACTTCTTCTCCAGCCACATAAGTTGCGTGTACTTCGGTTTTCCAAATGTCTTTGGCATCAATGGTAAAAATATCTTGGTCGACCAAGATAAAGTCTGCCCATTTTCCTGGCGTCAGTGTGCCCAAGGTATCTTCCATGTGCCCTGCGTAGGCAGCATCTAATGTAAACCCTTTAAAGGCTTGTTCAATGGTTAACGCTTCGTGGGCATACCAACCTTTTACGGGTTGATTGTTTCTGTCTTGTCGCGTAACCGCAGCGTGAAGCCCGTAAAATGGGTTAGCAAGCTCAACAGGGAAATCAGAGCCTAAGGGCAGTGCAATGCCCGAATCGAGTAGCGTTTTCCACGCGTAAGCGCCTTTCATACGATCTTTGCCAAGGCGATCTTCCGCCATGTTCTTATCGCTGGTGGCGTGAGTAGGCTGCATGGAAGGTAAGACCTTCAGCGAAGCAAAGCGGGCTAGGTCGTCAGGCGCAATCACCTGTGCATGCTCAATGCGGTTGCGCAGTTCGCTGCCGCCAATACTCTTAAACGTGGTTTCAAACTCGTTCAGTGCAACATGGTTAGCCTTATCACCAATGGCATGGTAGTTAAGCTGGAAGCCCGCACCAATTACCGTAGTAAACAGTTGGGTCATATCTTCTGGTTGAGTTAACAGCAAACCATGTTGATGCGGTGCATCTGAATAAGGTTCAAGCAATGCTGCGCCTCGGCTACCTAGTGCACCGTCGCCATAGGCTTTTACCGAACGAATATATAAAAAGTCGTCTTGGTCGCGAATAGTACCATTGCCCAGCATGGTGCTGAGATCAGGATCTGTAGCACTCACCATGGCATAAATACGCACGGGCAAGTCACCTTCTACCGATTCTTTTAAATAGAAATCGTAAACGTCTCTGCCTACGCCAGCATCGTGCATTGACGTAACGCCATTTGCTAGTAAGTGCTCACCTGCTGCATGTAATTGTTGCTCGTAAATAGCGCTGCTTGCTTTAGGCAAATGCGCTTCAATTAATTGAGATGCATTATCAATGAAAACACCGGTAGGATTACCGTCAGCGTCCTTAATGATTTCGCCCCCTGCGGGCGATTGGGTGTTTTTAGTTATACCCGCGATTTCCATCGCTTTACTGTTCACCCAGGTAGCGTGGCTGTCTACACGAGCTAGCGCCACAGGTCGGTCAGAAATGACTTTATCTAGATCAGCCGCTGTTGGAAACGCTCTGTCAGACCACAATTCCTGGTTCCAACCGCGCCCGGTAATCCAAGCTTGTTGTCCATTCGCAAATGCGTATTCGGCAACTGTCTTGGCCGCGTCTTGTGCACTGCTACTTTCTCGCAAATCGACTTCCAACAAGTTTGCGCCTAAGCCCAGCAAATGCCCGTGAGCGTCGATAAGCCCGGGTAGCATAACTTTGCCTTTGCCATCAATGGTGCTGTCGACAGGCGTATTGCCTTTGTCGATATCTAATGCAACCACTTTGCCTTCATCAACGACAAGGTTTTTAAACGTAATGAGTTTGCCACTTTCATTTAACGTATAGCCTTTTACGTTCTCAACAAGCGTTGCAGCATCCACCGTAAGCGTGGTGGTTATAGCGCCTAACGTTGCCGCTGTTGCAAACGTAGCGCTTAGCAATTTTGAAAGCGAGTGCTTTTTAAATGTCAGTGCCGACAATGTAGAGTTCATGTGAGTTTCTGCCTTTTTTATTTCTGTTTTATTTTTTGTTTTTTTAGTTTTTATACCGAGCTGCTCGAGTTTCAATAGCTACGCACTAACGCAACGCTATGCCTCGACACGCTCGGTGTCTTCAAATTCGTCTTCGTCTTCGTCTTCGTCATCAAGGTCAAGAATGGGAGGCTGCAGCAAAAAATCTCTCCCCCAAATTTTAGCCATACTCGACTGGCTAATGTTGCCACCACTCAATATAACAAGAGCGGTTTGCCCAGGTGGAGTGTTGGCAGCCCAAGCCGCTACTGCAGCCATGGTCATCGCGCACGTGGGCTCAATATGAAGCTTTAGTAAATGATGTAGCCATTGGGTCCAATAAGCAATTTGCAGCTCATCTACTTCGTAGAAATCATCTATTTCTTGCAGTATAGGAAACGTTACATCGCCAACAGAAGGCGTGGCTGCACCGTCTGCTAAGGTATTTGGAGCATAGTCTAAAGCAATGATCTCACCAGCTTGCAACGACATAGAGGCATCATTCGCTTCGGCGGGCTCAGCGCCAATGACCAATGCATTTGGCTGTAGTGCGCGAGTTGCCAGTAATGAGCCCGACAATAACCCTCCGCCACCACACGGCGCAAAGATAGCATCCACCTCACCAATTTCGTTAAGCGCTTCTAACGTTGCCGTGCCTTGTCCTGCCACAATATCTTTGTGGTTAAACGGCGGTATCCAGACCGTGTCTGGTGCTTTTGAGGCTTGCTCGACAGCCGCATCTGCTTCTGGACGGGTAGGAAATAGTTTTAATTCAGCACCATAGCTTTGCGTAGCGGCAGCTTTTATTGGCGAAATGGTCTCGCTCGCAAAAATAGTGGCCTTAATTCCAAAGTGAGACGCTGCATAGGCTACTGCCTGAGCATGATTTCCAGAACTATTGGCGACCACATGCTTCGGTAAACGGCCTTCCTCTTTCAAGCGGGCTAAAAAATTCATAGCGCCGCGAATTTTGAATGCCCCGATGGTCTGTAAGCACTCCGCTTTAAACAGAATGCGGTTGCCCATCCATTTGTTGAGCAACGAAGATTCAACAATTGGCGTTTTCTTTACGTCGCCTTTTATACGTTCATAGGCTTGTTTAATGTCTTCGAAATTTGGGGAAATACTCATTAAGTAACGCTCTTTTCATTTTGGTTTTTTTATGGGGTAGCGCCGACAAGGGCCTTTACGCACTAAAAGAAAATCGGAAGCCTTACAGTGCCAGATACTATTAGATAACGCCAGAGCCTATACCACATAAGACAATTCATATTTCTTTAATACTTCTACTTTAGTATACCGGCGCTAGTTACCGGAGACAGGCACATGTTAAGCAAACACAACCATCGTATTTACGCCTTACCTACGGTTTTGTTTCTTTTTCTCACCTTTTTATTTGTTTCTGCTGGTGTTTTTATTCAAAACGATGAACGCGCAGCACGTATTTCTAAAGCGCAGTCGGTTGCCGAGCAGGTAAAAATTAGTCTTGAAGTTTTCTCAAGCGAACGTATTCAAGCGCTGCATAAGATTGCCAAGCGTATGCAAAGTACTTCTGTACCTGCTGAGAAAATTTGTTTTGAGATTACAGAAACAACAGCGGTAACTAACTTAAGCGCTGCTAAACATTTCATTTCTACACTACGCGATTTTGGGGTGTAGCTTTGCCTTAGACGACTTTGGTGCTGGTATGTCCTCGTTCACCTACCTGAAAAACCTAGATGTTGATTACGTTAAGATCGACGGCTCCTTTGTGCGAAATATCGTTCACGATCCTATCGATCATGCTACAGTAACAGCGATAAATAATATTGCGCACAGTATGGGTAAACAGACCGTGGCCGAGTTTGTGGTCGATAACGCGACCGCCGAGGTTTTACGAGATCTTAAAGTAGATTTCGGTCAAGGCTTTGCTTTAGATAAACCCAAGCCACTGGCGCATAGAGTTCAATGGCGAGTTAAACTTGCCTCTGCTTAAAAGGAAATGTCATGGGTTTATTTGATACCATCATGGGGAATGCAAGCGAGACTAGCGCTTCAGATGTTCAAGAAGAGCTTACGCCTATACTTGCTGCTAACGAAACCGTTACCTCTGCGTTTAAGCTAGTGCGCGATTTAAGTGTATTCACCAACAAGCGCCTAATCCTTATAGATAAGCAAGGCCTTACCGGGCGCAAAGTGAACTATCACTCCATTCCTTATAAATCTATCACGCAGTTTATCGTTGAGACGGCAGGGCATTTTGATACTGACGCCGAGCTTAAAATTTGGCTGTCGGGCAAAGCCGATCCTATTGAGATTGAACTAAGTGCATCGTCTGCTCAGGCGGTACAGCAAAACCTAGCAACCCAGATGTTTAGCTAGTTTCTGCATTTGTCATATTTGATTGATGCTTTGAAGTAGCAAGTAGCAAGTAGCAAGTAGCAAGTAGCAAGTAAAGAAAGTCTAATCACCCTGCAAGTGCACAAAGCGCTACAACGCAAACATGTACAAAATAAGCGTTAATTAAACTGACCAAACAAAAAAGCGATGCCTTCATAAGCATCGCTTTTTGCTTTTTACTACTTTCTAGGGCTTGTCGAGCTTGGATGTACAGTAGAGATCAACAGGCCCTAGGCTCTAACCGTATTAGTCTTTCAAGTTACGGTTAAAGAAGTTAGTAATAGTTTTGTATAAATGAATGCCCGTTTGCTTGCCTCGAATGCTGTGCTTCTTGCCCGGGTAATCCATAGTTTCAAATGGAATTGCCAAGTCTTGAAGATGCTTGTATAGCATGGTCGAGTGGGTAAACAACACGTTGTCATCTGCCATGCCGTGGTAAATCAAAAGGTCACCCTTCAGATCTTTTGCGTAAGGGAATACTGAAGACGCAGTGTAAGCATCATCATCTGTATTTGGGTTGCCCATGTAGCGTTCAGTGTAGTGGGTATCGTATAAGCGCCAGTCAGTTACCGGAGCACCTGACACGCCCGCAGCAAAGTAATCGCCCGCTTTGAACATGGTCATCAGCGTCATGTAGCCGCCATAGCTGTGGCCATGAACACCAATACGCTCAGCGTCAACGTAGTCAAGCGTACGCAAGAACTCTACGCCTGCAACCTGATCGTCCACTTCAATAAAGCCCATTTTTTTATAAATAGGATCTTCAAAGCCTTTACCGCGATAGTTAGAACCGCGGTTATCTAGCGTAAATACCACATAGCCTTGATCAACCCAGTGTTGGAAAAGCAAGCCACGGTTACCCGCCCAGCTGTTTGTTACAACCTGTGCGTGCGGGCCGCCGTAAAGGTAAACAATAACAGGGTGCTTCTGTTTAGGGTTTTGCTTGGCACTGTCAGGCGTGTAAATTCGATATTTAAGGGTTGCGCCATCCTTTGTGGTGATGTCACCAAACTCAGGTGCCGTCCAGCTATCCATGTAAGCGTGCAGAGGGTGGCCTTCTTCAACTTTATTTTCTTCAAGCCAGGTAATTCGCTCGCCAGTAGCGCTATTTAGGCTAACTTGTGCAGGAGAGTTAATCGTTGAAAAACGGTCGATAAAGATAGAGGCATCTTTGCTGAATGCCGCGCTATGGTATGCGCCTAGTTCAGTGATACGCGAAATTTCGCCGCCATCTAAAGGCACGCTGTAAACATGGCTTTCTAGTGGGGTGTCTTTGCGGCCAGAGAAGTACAAACGGTTGTTTGCAGTATCAATAGCTTCAACACTGTCTACAACCCAGTCACCTTTGGTTAACTGCTTAACAAGCTTGCCTTTATTGTCGAAAAGGTAAAGGTGTTTAAAACCGTCGCGCTCAGACGCCCAAATAAATTGGCCTTTGTCTTTTAGGAAGTAAAGGTCGTTATGCAGATTTACCCAGGTATCGCTTGTTTCTGTAAGCAGCACGTTTTCTTTTTTGCTGTTAAGGTCGAACGCACGCAGCTCTAACGTCTGCTGATCCCGTGTCTGCCATTGGTATGTGAAGGTGGTGTTGTTTGGCATCCACTTACCGCGAGCAAAATAAATGTCTTTATCTTCACCTAAATCAACCCAAGTGCGATCGCCAGAGTTGATGTCTTGAATAGCAAGTTCCACCAAGACGTTTGGCGTGCCCGCTTTCGGGTATTTTTGTTCGATAAGCTTGATGTCGTCAGCATAGATTTCAGAACGCGTGATCACATCTACCGGGCTTTCATCAACCTTGGTAAAGGCAATTTTAGTCTCATCTGGCGACCACCAGTATCCGGTCATACGGCCCATTTCTTCTTGCGCCACAAATTCGGCCATACCAAATTTAATGTTGTCGCCACCTTCTTTGGTAATTGCCGTTTCTTTACCCGATTCAATGTGTTTTACATAAAGGTTCTGGTCGCGAATGAAGGAAATGTAGTTACCTTTTGGTGATAATTTAATATCAGTTTCAAAAGCGTCAGTATCTAAAAGTTGCTTCGCCCCTTTTTCGCCCAGCTTGTGATAAAACACATCGCCACCTAATGGGAAAAGTAATGCTTTACCATCGTCCGACCACTGGTAGCTTACAATACCGCTGCCAGATAAACGCATACGCTCGCGTCGCGCTTTCTCTTCATCAGAAAGCACTTCTTCGCCGCTTTGTAGGTCGTTTGAGTCGAAAAGCATGCGAGTTTGGCCACTTTCAATATGGTATTCCCATAGATCTAGGCGCTCGTAGTCGGTTTGCTTACCTTTAAGAAATGTTACTCGTTGACCGTCAGGTGATACTTTTAACGAACGGGGTGCGTTGCCATCGAGTGAAGGAGAAGAGAAAATACGCTCAATAGTGAGCGTTTCAGCGTTTAAAGCAGTAGAGAGCATAGCGGCTCCAATTAAAAGGGCTTTTTTCATTTTTATCTGCATATTTGACTGTCGAAGGTTTGATTGTAGTTATATCAATTTATGATACAAGGTGCGACATATGAAATCCGCAATGGTGCTAGGAGCGACAGGTTTAGTGGGACGAACGCTTGTAAATATGCTGTTACAGGATAGACGGTACAATGAGGTAACCTGCTTAGTCAGAAAACCGCTCTCCTCCAGTATGTTTAACGACCCTCACAATCGCCTAAAACCTGTAGTTATCGACTTCGACAATCTACAGGACTATCAAGGCTACTTTAGCGTAAATCATGTGTACTGTTGTCTGGGCACCACGCTTAAAAAGGCGGGATCGAAACAAGCGTTTCGCCGCGTTGATTTTGAATATGTTCATGTTGCCGCACAGCTGACCCGAGCTCAGCGCGCGGACAGTTTTGTATGGATATCATCGGTAGGCGCTGATGCTAAAAGCAGTAACTTTTATTTACGAGTAAAAGGCGAGCTAGAAAACGCGATTATGCGAATGCCTCAGTTACCCCATGCCTCTGCCGTACGCCCTTCGTTATTGTTAGGCAATCGCGACGAGTCGCGGACGCTAGAAGATATAGCGCAGAAAACGGCGCCCATATGGCAAAGCATAATGAAAGGCCCGTTAAAGAAATACCGACCCGTTCATGCCGTTGACGTTGCCAGAAATATGATGTCGCTGCAGCGCTGGAAATAAGCGCTCACAGTAAATGTCACAACCTTAACGTGAAGCACAACCCGACTTGATATAGAATGCGCGCCTTTTAACGCACTAGGTAATACGACTTCCTTATGTTCCGCTGTAAACAATTCACCGTAGCACAGGACAAATGCGCGATGAAAGTGAATACCGACAGTCTGATTTTAGGAAGTTGGGCACAGTTTCGCGCAAACCTCAGCCATGCCCCACGCATCTTGGATATCGGCACCGGCAGTGGCATTTTAGCGTTGATGATGGCCCAAAAAGCAGCGCACTTTTGCAATCCGAACGGTGAAGAGCAGAATGTTCAAAGCAGTTCAATTGACATCAGCTCGTTCGATAATGGCGCAGCCAGAATTGACGCGATAGAAATAGATGAGCAAGCCGCAGCGCAGGCCGCTACCAACTTTAAAAATGCAAAATGGGCCAAACAGCTGTTTATTTACTGCTGTGATGTAACTGGCTACACCTCCCCCCACTTGTATGACCTAGTGATTTCTAATCCACCTTACTTTAACACGCCAGCTACACTTTCAAATGCGTACAGCAAGCAAAGCCAATCTCGCTCGGTGGCAAGGCAAACGTCTGCATTGGGCCCAGATGAACTTTTTAGTGCAAGCAGCAAGTTGTTAATAGAACAAGGGCAAATGTACTGTGTGTACCCAGCGTCGATGGAAGCCTCAGTTATCGAAACGGCTGAAGGTTATGGCCTATCGCTGGCAGATATTCTTTATGTAAAGCATACATCTAACAAATCGCCTTATCTTTGCGCGTTCCACTTTAAAAAAGTAATGGAGGGCGCAAGTGATAATCTTAAAAACGTTACTGCACATCGGGAATGGCCGAGCTTAATAGCGAAAAATGCAATCAAAAATGAGCTGATAATTAGGGATCAAAAGGGCGAATATACCAGTGAATACAAAGCCCTTTGTCAGCCTTTCTACCTTAAATTTTAATGAGCTTATATTAATGAACATAGTTGCAGAAGGCTTTGGCGCAATAGCCGTTGTTTTAAATTTTATTGGGTATCGCCAAACTAACGTAGACAAGTATTTGCTTATTTCTGCGTTTGCCTTAAGTGCACTTAGCATGCATTTTTTTATGCTAGATGCCATGGCCGCAGGCATTGGAACACTGCTTGCCAGCGTTCGTAACTTTATTGCCATTAAACATAGAAGCAATGCCATTTTATTTTTCTTTGTTGCGGTGAATCTAGGCTTCCTCGCTTATGAGTGGTTTGTGCTAGAGCACAGCTGGATAATCTTCATTGCCTATGCGTCTTCACTTATTTTTACAGTGGGATCTTTGGTTATCCGCAATACGCACACTATTAGAAAGGTTTTTCTTGTTGCTGAAACTTTGGGGCTGTTATATGCCATTTCCGTGGGCAGTATTTTTGGAACGGTATTTAATGTAAGTAACTTGATCAGTATTTTAAGTAAGCTGCGCAAGCCCTAACGCTTTAGCAATAAAACTCACCTTATCAATTAGTCTAATTTGCCCACGTTAATCCCGTTTAGTCGGGCTGCTTTTCTGCGACTTACGTTACCTGCTATATGGCTTTTCATATAGTCTTCACACCCTTGTAGGCCTTGCCCTACATGACTTATACCAAAGTTCAATGAGCTAAAGTTCAATATCAATTTGCGTATGTAAGCGTATCGTTATTAATCAGTAAGTATGGTTTCAGCAATTTTTCCTCTGAATGTACGGAAGTAGACTCAGTGTGTAGTAATGAGGGGAGTGTGCGCAGTGAAATTAGTAGATAACTCACAACAATTTGACCAATCACCTACGCTTGAACAATCGTTTCAGAGCGCTATTAATGAAGGCGCTGCGGTAAACGTGTTTGCGCTTGCTCAACAGTTTAAAAATACCAATCCTGCTTTTAAAAAACCTCAACTGGTTGAAGAACGCACGAGTTTAGAGACAGAGCAGCTGTGGAAGAAGCGTCTTTCGATGCTGCTTGATGCAGAAAATAAACTTATGAAAGTTATACGTTTTCGCAAAATTACTGGTATATTTACCGTTGCAAGTATGGCTATGTTTTTATTTTCCCTGTACATAGCGCCAACAATGTCGCCAGTATTGTTCTATGGCCTTATTGTTGTAGCTGCATTTGGAATGGCAACGTATCCGGCGTGGTTGTTAGCGTCTAAAAGCAATAAAAAGCAGAGAGATGACATTTCTCGTTTGTTTTATAAAAGTAATCACGAGATTGAAATGTCGGACGGTAAAATTACGTTAATTAACAGGGCGAACTATGCAAGTGTAACGCAAATACACGTATTGGATCGCAAACTTGGACTATTCGCAGACTCGTAGGCAACACTACACCTCTCAGTTCATTATTGTCCTGTTAGTAGCATCCTTTATTCTTGGGGGGCTACTGCTGGCACCCATGGATGCATTGGGGCAGCTTCTCTCTTCAATCGTTATCCTCATCGCAATATCCTTGTGCAGCAAAGAAGCGCGGCACACGCAAAAATACCAGCATTTATTCCGCATTTTAGCTCTGGTGCTAGCCATTGCGCTTAGCGTCAGGTATTTGCTGTGGCGTGGTATTTACACGCTAACCTACTCAGATTTTCTTTCAATGATTGCCGTCTGGCTATTATTTGGCGCTGAAATTTATGCGGGGATCACTTCAGTGTTAGGGGCGATCGTTAACGCGTTTCCGCTCAGTCGACCGCTTTTGTCCCTAGAAGGGGTAGATAAATCAACTCTGCCCAGCGTAGACGTCATGATCCCGAGTTATAACGAAGATGAAGGGATATTAGAAGTCACTATCCGCGCTGCAAAAATGCTCGATTACCCTAAAGAAAAGCTTCGTATTCATTTGCTTGACGATGGCGGAACCGACCAGAAAATTAACGCTGAAAACCCTGTGTCAGCGGCCACTGCAAAACAGCGGCGACAAGATTTGCAAGCACTGTGCAAACGTTTGGATATTACCTATCACACTCGAGCAAAAAATGAGTTTGCCAAGGCGGGTAATGTGAACAGTGCAATACAAAATACCACGGGTGATTTGATTGTTATCTTGGATGCTGACCATGTTCCTACTTCGGATTTTCTTGATAGAACCGTGCCGTGGATGCTTAAAAACGAGAAGGTCTTTCTCGTTCAAACCCCTCATTTTATGGCTAACCCAGATCCTGTTGAGCGTAACTACTTCTCTGCGTTTACTCGCATGCCTTCAGAAAACGACATGTTTTACGGCACTATACAGAAAGGCTTAGACTACTGGGGGAGTTCCTTCTTCTGTGGATCAGCCGCATTGATGAGAAGAAAGCACCTCGATTTGGTGGGGGGCATTTCCGGCGACTCTATCACTGAAGATGCAGAAACCGCGTTAGATCTTCACAAAATGGGCTACGAGTCTGTATATGTGGACAGACCTATGGTAAGCGGCCTTGCGCCAGAAACGTTTGATGCGTTTATTAAGCAGCGTATGCGCTGGGCACAAGGCATGACGCAAATTTTACTACTCAAAAAGCCTTTTAAAGCGCAAGGACTAAAATGGTATCAGCGAGTGGGCTACATGAGTTCAATCATGTTTTGGCTGTTCCCGTTTGCTCGCATCATCTTTTTGCTTATGCCACTGGCGTATTTGGTCTTTGGGCTTCAGGTTTACCATGCATCGATGCTGGAAATTTTTGCCTTCACCCTGCCTCACGTTATTGCCACATACATGATATCCACCATGCTCTTTGGGCGAACCCGATGGCCCTTAGTGTCAGAGTTATATGAAATACTACAGTGCGCATTTACGCTAAACGCATTAATCAAGGTTTTCTTAAAGCCGCGGGCACCTTCATTTGTTGTAACACCAAAAGGAGAGAGTCTTGACAGAACCTTTGTATCGCCACTATCGAGCGTGTTTTACTGGCTAATATTGGTAATCACATTCGCATTAGGGAGCGGCGTCTATAAGTTCATAACAGAGCCTCTTACACGCGAACTTACTGTGGTGGTCATGTTGTGGAATGTATTTAATTTGATTCTATTGTTGTCTGTTCTTAGTGTGTTATTAGAGCGGAAACAGGTGCGTAGCCAGGCACGTCTACCAGCTACCAACAGTGTCGTTATTAAGACTACAAGCAATGAAGCTTGGGTTGGAGATTTGGTCGATCTTTCGCTAGGTGGAGCTCGGTTACGCTTGAAAGGTGAGGGAGCGTTAGTACCTGAAAATGCCACGCTCACATCGTGGAGTCACGCACTGAATAAGAACGTTCATTTGCCAATTAGCGTTCTGCATTACGACAATAGGTCAAAAATTCTTCGAGTACGCTTTATGCCTCAAACCGAAGAACAAGAAAACGAAGTCGTCGCCTATTCACTGTGTGATAGTTTGCGCTGGATGTCGTTTCAACGAAGAAGAACAAGAGCTATCTCATATTGGTTCGGCGCAAAACATGTGTTGAAAGTTGGGTTAAAGCCTGTTTTATTGCATATGCTTGTATTAATGGGGAAATTCGCCGGGAAATTAGGTTTGCTTGCTAAACCGGCAAAGGAAAATCAATGATAAAAAAATTTCTTATGTTCATCATATGTTTGTGCATGCCTTTTACCCTAGCGGCGCAAACTGACACGTATCGATTAACCGACTTTTTTGGCGGTGAAAGTACCGTGCGCTTGCAGGGAAAATCTGCCTCCATTGATATTCCAATTCCCCTTAGTTCAGTAACTGATGTGGACAGCGCGCTACTTACATTAGAAGTGGTCAGCTCGCAGGCGTTAATCAAAAAACGTTCTCAGCTGTATGTGAGATTTAATAATGCGACCATTGGACAGATTGCGTTCGACCCAGACAGACCTTCTCTTGTATCTGAAATTGCGATCCCTACTTCATTGTGGCGAACCGGGTTTAACTCTCTGACACTAGCGGTAAGTCAGCACTATGCCGAGCAATGTGTTGACGGCAGTGCGCCTGAATTGTGGAGCGAAATTAATGCATACAACTCAACGCTAAAAATTGCGACGTCGGTGAATGAAAAGCGCTTCACGTTAGATGAGCTGAGCGGATTCTTTAATCCAGGAATTGGCGGACAGCGAAACGTTCAGCTTTACACGGCGCGAGAAGCTGATGATCAAATTAAATATCAGACACTTCCCATTGTTGCTCAAGCACTGTCTCTTAGGAATCAATATCAGCCGCTTATTATCGAGCATGACAGCTTTGATGATGGTTACGTTTTGCCCCAGCTAGAAGACACAGAAAATAGTTTTTGGAACGACCAAAATGTTGCTCGCTACGAGCGTTCTGCATGGTATCTCAAAGCCAAGCAAAAACAGCCTGTTCATATTCTAGTTGGTACAGTCGACGCGTTATCACCGGTGTTATCTGACGAAGTGATTAACGATATTGATGGCGCGTTTCTAAAAGCACAGCGCACACCAGCGTTCGTTAAGGACAGCAACGTGATTGTACCGGCTAGCTACCGCCTTATTGTCAGCGGTACTACGCAAGGTGAAGTACTTGAGGCAGCGAAAGCTTTGGCGGTAATGGACGATGCGATTAACCCTATTTCACAAGTCACCGTACTTTCACAGTCACAAATGCAGGCGGAAACGCTGCAGCGTCATCGCATTCTGAACCCAGACAATCACTACACATTCCAAGACTTTGGTGTGGCGACCACGCAGTTTAGGGATGAGGGGAACTTCACCAAACGGGTGTCATTCAGATTGCCTGCAGATTTTTATGTACCTGAAAACGCGAGCGTGAGCTTGCTCTTAGACTTCGGGTATGGCGCAGGTTTTGGGCCAGGTTCGGTTATGAATGTAAGCGTGAATGACGAACTTGTACACGGTTTGTCTCTTAATAATATTAACGGACAATCCTACCGAGACTATCAGCTAAGAATACCTGCACGGTTCTTCAAAGGCGGGACGAATAATTTAGACTTTGCGGTAACCATGAGAGCGCCGTTAGCAGGTGTGCCTTGTGATGATATTCCTGGTTCCCACCTCGTGTTCCAGCTTGATGATTCTTCGGCTATAAAACTACCTGATGCAGGAAACGTGGCAGTTCAACCTAATCTCGTCTTGCTTTCAGAAACGGCTTACCCGTTTGCGCGCTTTAAGTCAGCACCATCGTCAACCATTGCTATTCCGTCAGATGACTATTTAGATACAGCGTTAACTCTTTCAGCGAAATTAGCGCAAGTAGCCCAAGTGCCTTTATTGAACGTGAAAATAGCAACTGGAAACGACATTACAACCGAAGGTTCTGTGATTGTTCTAGGTACCCCTGAAAGCTTAACGAATATTGAGCAGTCTGAATTCAGTACGACCATTGAGGCAACGAAACGCTGGTCTTATCGGTTACAGAACAATCTGTACAATCGCGTAAGAAACCTGACTGACGATCAGTCTTTCAAAGAAATGCGCATAGACGGTCATACCGTTCAAGAAAGTGACTTAGGTGAGCAAGCAGTACTTACTGCACAGGCACACCCTGTTTCATCACAAACCGATACCTTGTTCATTGTTGCAGCGCAGACGCCGGAACTTCTTCAAGCTAGAGTCGAGGATCTGGTTAGTTTGTCGATGTGGGGGCAGATGGCAGGGGATTTCTTCGCATGGAAAGATGGTCTTTCGCCATCACTCATCATGCAGGTAAGCGATAAATATGAAGTGGGTGAAGCCGACGACAGCTGGCTGCATTTACGACTATGGCTGTCTAACAACCCGTGGTATTGGTTAATAGGCTTTATATTGGTTGTATTTGTTGTAAGCCTACTTATTTACCTGTTGCTTAAACGCAGAAATAAACAAGTGCAAGACTCATGGTAAAGCTGCATTACGCAACAAAAGCGACGCTAGTGATAGGCTTTTTGTTCCTGTTGGCGTCGTGCTCTACCAAGGAAGATAGCGAATTCAAGTCTCAGTACATAGCATATAAGGCATTGTTTGTTGACGGCGGGCGCGTGGTAGACACAGGAAATGATGATGTGTCTCACAGCGAAGGGCAAGGCTACGGTATGCTCTTTGCCGTCGCCGCCAACGACAAAGACACCTTTGATGCATTATGGAACTGGACCCAACGTACGCTCATGCGCGAAGACGGGCTCTTTAGCTGGCGCTACCGACCTTGTGTGGATAATTCATCTTCTTGTATCGATGACCCTAATAATGCCTCTGATGGTGAGATTCTTATTGCCTGGGCATTATTGCGTGCAAGTGAAAAGTGGGGCGTTAGTAAGTATGAGGAGGCCGCCAGGAATATTGTACGTGCTGTAGAGCAGAAACTTCTGGTGGTGAATAATAACAGTGTAGTGCTCTTGCCAGGGGAATACGGATTTGCATCTGACCAAACAGGAAATAGCAGCCTTCAGCTAAATCTGTCCTATTGGGTTTTTCCCGCCATAACTGACCTGTCTTCGCTGTCGGATACTCCGTCACGTTGGGAAAGCCTGTTCGAGTCGGGCTTGATCTTGCTGTCGAATATGCAGTTTTCTACCTACCAATTGCCCAGTGATTGGGTGCGTTTCACCCCTAATAGTGCTGAGTCCGATAACAGTAAGATTGGTGCGTTAAGTTTAGATAATGTGATATCGCCTGAGTTTGGTTTTAATGCGATCCGTATACCGCTTCAGCTAGCATGGTCCCCACGTTTTCGCCAAAACGCTAGATTAACTGAGAAGCTACTTTCTCCCTACTATGCATGGTGGGCGATAACGCCTACGCCAGCTACCATCAACCTGTTAAACGAGGAAACAGCTGAGTACGAAATGTCTAAGGGAATGCGTTCAGTGCAGATGGCGGTAAACCGCTTGATGAAATCAGAAGAAAAGCAAAGGCCAGAGTGGCCTGAGATCAATCGAAACATGGATTATTACTCGTCAAGTTTAACGCTGCTTTCTATGCTAGCAGTTTTGGATAACGCATCGTGAAAACTCGGTTTACTCGCACGTCTTTGTATCTGGCACTAGGCGCTTTGGCCACGTCACTTGTGTCGGTGCAGGCATACGGACAAGCTAAAACAACGTACAAAGAAAAAGATCTGGGTATATTACCTGCACAACAAGATCAGCCGGATTTAACAGGGCTTTGGTACCATATTAATGAGCGACAGATTCAGCAAGCCAATGAAGAGTTTACGCGCTTAAAAGCTCGTTACCCTACGTGGCAGGTGCCACAAGAAGTCGAAACCGAACTAAATAGAATAAACGGCCGCTTAAAAGGTACTATCAAGCCTGTAGTGTCAGCGCCAAGAGAATCGCTTCAGGCTTTAAAAAAGCAGCCTAATAAGCCCGCTTCTAAAGCCCTCCCGCTCGAACAATTTGCTCAGTTAACGCCGAAAGCCAGAGCAAATACGCCGAAGCAAAAAGTAGAAACGCTTATTGCATTGAGCAATCAAATTAAGCGTACTGATTTTTACTTGCTTATGGGTTGGACCGCCATTGATAAAGGCATGTTAGAAATGGCAACGCAGCAGTTCTCTCAGGCCCAACAATCGGCAGTTCGGGATATCGATAAACAATCCGCTCAACAAGGCCTTAACAGTGTCACTGGTATTAAGCTACAGCAGGCATTGTCTTTGCGCGATACGACAACGCTGGAGCAATTTCTCAAATCTGATAACAGCGGCTACGTGAAAGAAGTGCTGCAGGGCGCGGCATGGCAACAATACGACTTGAAAAATTACGACTTTGCCGAAGCGCTATTTAGTTTGGTGAACGATAATGAAGGCAGGTATTTGTCACTTAGCGCGCAAAGCAGCGACACGGCAAAGCAAAGCGCGTTCGACCTAGCATGTAGTATCAATACTGAGGTTTTCATTCGACGCTGTGCTGATGATCTGGCTAGCCGACAGGCTCAGTTTTACGATACACGGCGCTACAAGCAAAGTATTGAGTCAGGCGAAGCACTCGCCCGCTTGAGACCGTTAAGTGTAGATGAGCAAGCACTAATTGGGTGGGCTGCTAAAGAGATACAAGACACCACAACCGCCACCACAGCGTTCGAGCGAGTGCTCGCGAAGACGCCAACCGATGCGGTAATTGCCAATGAATTGGTTACAATTAATCAAGACGACGAAGCCACACTGAACCGATTGGCGCTGAGATACAGTGCGGTAAAAAGCATATTGCAAGAACGCACCACACGTAACGCCTGGCCCAGAAAACAGTTTTGGCTAGCCTATCAAAATCGGGATGCGCGGGGAGTTACAGCACAATCTAAAGATGGCCTAAGTGCAGTCTACGGTATTAATACTCGCAGTCGAAGCGGAAGTGAGGGGCTCGGTAATTTCGATGTTCTGTCGCAATATATTGGTATTGGCAGCGGTTATGAAAACTGGCTTTGGCAAGTATCACTCGACTACAAGCAATTCTACAGCGGTCGCCCTCAAGTTGGCGACTGGTTTGGTAACAACCAATTGAGTGGAGCATTTTCGGGAATAAGTGGCTTTGAAGATAAGGGGATTCGCGCCGAAGCACAATATCAGGCAGCTGATTTCAATTTTTATGCAAACCTTGAATATGCCATGTTCGATCAACCCGTTGGCGCTAAAGTAACGGGGCAGATATCTGCAACCAAATTTCTTACCAGTACAACGGTAGCTGCAACCTTATTTAGAAAGTCAAAAGAAGACAGCTTATTAAGCCAAACCGGAACCTTCAATGCTGATCATGCGAAACCTTGGGGATACGTGATAGAAAGTGGCATAAGAGGGTTAGTAGCGCATGCAGTGGCCGACGACTGGTCTGTTGCAGGTACTGCTCAGGTTAGTCGCTTAGAAGGCGAGCAGGTTGCCGATAATAGCGCGTTCTCTCTACGGGGTGATGTGAGTTACGATATTGCTACCATGATATCTCCCATGCTTGATTATTGGCGTGTAGGGCCATTCTTGAGCTATACAAGCTATGATAAAAATCTAAGCGGTTTTACGGTCGGTAATGGTGGCTACTTTAGCCCCAGTCAGTTTGTCAGCATCGGGGGTTATTCAGAGCTGTTAACGCTTGAGGCGCTAAACTGGCAAGTTAAACTTCGAAGTTCACTTGCGCTTTCACGTGTTGAACAAGACGATGATCTGCGCTTTCCGATTGGAGGTGCATTTCCTACGGCAGACGAGAACGCGACCCTTGGTGAAAGCTCAGATACGGGTTTAAGCGGAAATTTTATGGCTGAAGGTCAGTATCGAATCAATCACAACTGGATTGTGGCTGGGTATATAGGAAAAGCATTTGCGGTTGAGTACAAAGCATTTGAAGCGGGTATTCAGATAAGGTGGCGAGAAGGGCGAGGTGCTGGTGTAACAAGCGATGAGCTTTTGCTGTCTTCGCCAAGATTAAGCGGCTTTGCACTATAAAGCCGCTTTTGCCTGAAGATTCACTCTCTTTTTAAAGCGTTAATTCGCTTTTCTACGTCTAGCTAGCATGAAACATCCAGCGCCAAATAAAAGGGCGATTGATGCAGGTTCACTTACGTTGATAGCGCCGAACTGATAGTTATTTACTTGGCCTGTCGGCGCATTGTAGTTTTGACCTTGGTCATCAATCAGTTGCACCAACGGAGTGACCAAACTATTAGCAATGACATTACCGTCTACATGACCATTGTAGAAACTTAGCTCTGCATATGGCGCCAGTACACTACCTTTAACACCCACACTATGTAGTGTAAGAAAATCAGCATCAACAAAGTTAAACAAGATGTTGTTGGTATAAAGGCCATCATGACGCTGACCTACATTGTTGTCATTGTCTCTGTACTGGCCATTTTCTCTGAAATATTCATTTTCCTGCGTAAAGGCCGTATTGAAGAAGCCAGTGTTAAATAACTCAACTGATTCACCGTACACATTGATGATGTTGTAGCTGGTGGTTGAGAAATCGTAGACAATGCCTTTATCAGCAGCGCTGAACCAACTAGCGTCAATATTGTAGATATTGATATCATCAGAGCCAGAGAAGGTGATGGTGTTTAATACATCCTTGCTAGCGTCGGTACAAGCAACCGCTTGGTCTGAATCGTTAGCGTCAGTGCACGACAATGTTGTTGTGCCATTCACCGACATTGACGCAAACTCCTGAGACTGCGCTGTTACTTCGGCAGCAATAGCATTAAAGTCGATATTGTTAACGTCAGCCTTACTCACGCTGCCCTGTTCAACAGATGTTGCTGTCGAACCGTTGATAGCGGTGTAATTGTTAACGTCGTTAAGCGTTACGGTACCGTTAACTTCGCTGCTATCAAGTTCAACGCTAGACTCAGCAAATACGTTTCCGTTTTCAACTTGGGAGCCATATAAAGCAGGGTTACTCACACTGTCGTAAACACTATTAGGCCCACCTAGTTTCACAGTATTGGCGTGCACATCACCTGATACAACATTTGAGTTACCTAGTTTGACATCACCTTTGGATGAAATACCGCCAGACTTCACCGTAGAATTAATGAGATTTACAGTCTGCTGAGCGTTAACCGCTTTATCGAATGTGAGTTCAGAGCCAAACACCATACCTGACACGGTAGTTGAACCACCGTGAACATCACCGCGCGTGAAATGAAGGTTACCGCCTACGGCAAGAGCAGACTCAGACATATCTGGCGATAGCAGTAAGCCGACATTGAAATCGGATACGTTCATTTCGCCACCGACTGCTAGTCTTCCTTCAACATCGGAAGATTGGCCGGTAAAGCTATCGAAGATGAATGCGTTATAGTCAAACGCTTCACTTAATTCAATTTTGGCGGCAGATACTTGTGGTGCTGACATAACTGCTGCAAGTACACCAGTGTAGAGTATTTTTTTGTGCATAATGGCTCCAGTGACATCAGAGTCTGGAACCGAGTTTCAACATGGATTTTCCAGACACACCGAATGGTACGATCTGAACAAAATTCATGCGATAGCACAAGAGATACTTTGGTATAAGGTCTTATACGAAAAAAGCCACCCGAAGGTGGCTTTCTTTATTTTGCGTGGTCAGAAAGGCGTTTTAGCTGCTCTTTTTAACCAAAACAGATACTTTATCAATACCTGCAATTTTAACTTGGTTCATAACTTCTACCACAGTACCGTGCTCACTGTCTTCGTGAGCCTGGATAGCAGCTGAATCCGTGTTGTTTTCCGCTAGGTATGTTTGCGTGTTTGCAACCACACGACGAATATCAACTTCGCGGCCGCCCATCATAATTGTGCCATCAGCATCAATACGGATAGAAAGCGCTTTTGAAGGCTTATCGTTTTTCGCTTGATTATCTTCAGGACGGTTTACGTCCAAACCTTTCTCTTTCACGAACGAGGTCGTTACGATGAAGAAAATCAACATGATGAACACGATGTCCAACATGGGGGTCATATCAATCTGAGCCTCGTCTTCAGCCGAGGTATGCTTCTTTCTTTTCATCTCGTCTTCTTTCTTCTGTTACGTTCGAGCGCTTTAGTATACTGCTTGTTACAAAAATATACAGGGTTTTGTACAAAAACAGTGTGCTCATTAACACTTGTTGTTGAAAAAATACTCAGTTTCACAGTAATAAAACAACAAACTAGGTTTGTTTATGTGAAATAGCGACACCTAATTGGTAAAAATACAACATCAATGCCTGATTGAGTGATGTACGCAAGTTACCATGAGGATAAATGCCAAGTCTAGCTTCCGTTGATTTTTTTGTCCCCTGCACCAAAAATGCATTCTTGATCTCGTGATCTTGAATACAGGCTTCAAATGCGCGGGCAGCCATCTCCTGAGGCATAGCATAATAATACATTTTTAACGCGCGATCAGCTTCTACGGATCGCACAAAGTACTCATTTGGTCTTTTTTGATCACTTAGGAACAATAGCGAGAAACAATCGCTCAATTTTTGATTCAACGGATGAGGATTCATCGGGGCATTGTCGAGCCAGGCCTGTGTGGCAAAGCTACCGGCAGCAATACCGTCGAACATGCGCGGCGCAATATAATGATCGAAAGCGTGAAACCATTCGTGGGCTAGCGCTCCGGCTCCTGCATTTTTTGCTAGCGCAAGCTGTCTTTTCGCACTGTTGTAGTGGGCACTGCTGCGTTTTTGACCGCCACTGCCAAAAGCCAGTGACAGGGATCCGTTTAACGATAACACCTGTTCATTGATATTTAAGATCGCGACCAGATCGTAAAGCGCATCGAAAAAGAGGTTGGCAGCGATCTGTTGTTCTTCTGCTGTTACCCATCTACCCACAGTGATCGTAGCGAAATTAAACAGTTTGCGAATATCTTGAAATGAAACATCAGCGCCGTCCCTGTGACTTGGGCCGTTGCGATAAAACTGCTGATGAATACGGCCTTTACTTTCCAACACTGACATCCGAAATTTATAGGCGTTAAGCCATCGAGACCAATAACTGTTCGCACCATGCTTCGATGCGCGCGTCTGTTTTGTCGTATTGGTTTTCATCGTCAAGAGACAGGCCAACAAACTGAGTTTTGTCTTCGGTTAACGCTTTTGAGGCGGTAAACTCGTAGCCTTCGTTTGGCCAATAACCCACGATCTTACAGCCTGATGGCAATATTGCATCGTGAAGCATGCCTAGTGCATCTTGAAACCATTCACCGTAACCAAGTTGATCGCCAAGTCCGAATAAGGCGATGGTTTTCCCTGATAAATCCAAACCGTGCACTTCTTCCCAATGAGACTCCCAATCTTCCTGGAGCTCGCCAAAGTCCCACGTTGAAATACCAAAAATGATAATGTCGTATTCGGCCGTGCGCGTTAGGTTAGCGTCTTTAATGTTGTGAAGGTCAACAATATCTTCGTCGAAAAGGCTATTGAGCTGCGCTTGGATTTTTTCTGCTGCCATTTCGGTATAGCAGGTTGTTGAGCCGTAAAATAATCCGATGGACAGTGCGCTATCACTCATTAGATACCTCTTTTGAACTAATCGTCTTTAGAAGCTGGGAATTCTACCTCTTTACCGTTGCTCAACAAAGCTTTGCACTGAACATCGGTGTTTTTCTGTGAAATTTTTAATACACCAATGGCGCAACCGTTGAATAATTCGCCATAGCCCAAACTTGGTTCTCTCGCTTTTACCGACATATTTCGGCGTCTTGTGAAAAGGTTGAGGGGCGATTTGGAGCGATAAAGCACGCGGTTTAATCTATCTAGCCATTTGATCAATCCATCCGGAAAGGCGTTTTTTAATCCGCTGCAGGTGAACTGGGTGATGTGGGGGCTGTTGCGCCTAAAGCGCAGGCGTACATCGTATACAAAGGAATAGTGCACATCGCCAGATAGAATGATGAAATCGGGGGGCGTTTTGTAATGCCTGAATATGTTTAATATAACGTTCGCGGTGCCTTTGTGGGCCATCCAGTTCTCAGCATCAACAGTAAGCGCCTTGCCAAAAAACGTAAACACCTTTTGAATGGCTTCGATAACCTTTACACCATAAATGGGAGCGGCAGAGACAACGATGACAGATTCTTTGCCAATTATCGAATGCTGAAAATCACACAGTGCTTCCCAGTCCATTAGCCCCGAGGGCTTATTCATATTAGATTCACTGCGCCAACGCTGCGTGCGGGTGTCTAAAACCTCAATAGGTGGTGTGGTATCTAAACGGTAATGCCACTGATCAAAATCCAACAGATCATCAATGATTTCATCGTGCGAGTTTAAACCGCTTTCTCCCATTGATTCTTGTACTTTAGCAATTAATGGCGCTACTTTTTTTGGAGCATTTCCCCAGCCTTGGCAAAGCAAGTAGCCGATAAGCGCATTGCCGATCATGCGTTTTGATAGAGGGTTTCCATAGACTTCTTGTTCCCACCCCCGGGTTAAGTTCCAGTCGTCGGTAACATCGTGATCGTCAAAAATCATATAGGTAGGAATGTGTGCCAGGGCCCTACGTACCTGCGGTAGCTGTTTTACAAAGCCGTTAAGCGCCTCGTGTTCTTTGTCGAAAATAGCGTGGTATTTTGGGGGGATCCCATCTTTATCTATATTGATATCAGCCCAAAGCGTGTCGGACCACACCAGTAAATACATAGCGATGATCTCCGCACTGCCAATCAAATGGTTTTGCGCGTTTACTGATGTGAATACCGGTTTTTTCTTAGCACCAAAGAATATTGAAGACAGTACCGTATTGGTCGCAATTTGTGGCAGAAGCTGCTCTCGTTCGTAATACCCATGTTCATGTGTGGCAAGTTCATTAGTGTTGGTTACTACTGCCCCTTCCAGTGCTTCATGATAAAGACCTAAACGGTCAATCACGCTGTGTATGGCTTTAAGCATAGGACCTGCGACATCATCAGCGTAAATCTGATCGCCCGTCATCAACAGGAGATCGGGAAAATCATTTTCCTTTTTGAACGCATTTTTATGGAGTAAATCTACTTGTGCTAGGGCATCATCACTGTGAAAGTGAGGCTTACGGCATGAGCCGTGCAATATGGTCTCGGGAGTCTCGGTGTAGTGGAAACATAAGGAAGACTGCCCATCGTAAAGAAGCCCGCGTTGTTCATTTTCCCATGAAGCCTGCTGAGCATCGTCGCTAAAAGATAGCGAGTAACCTATCCGCGCAGTATCTTCGTAGGGCTCTGACGAAGTGAAAGAGAGCAAGTGTATAAATGCGTACTTACCTACGCGTATGGTTTCGCGTTGACAATTGCCGCTGACGACGACTTCATTTGCAGATAGATTTAGCGCAGGTGAATCGGCGTTACTGGTTACTACCCAAATATGACATTCTGTAGATGTCACCCTTCTTACTATTGGACCTGCAATAACTTGGGGCAAGTGCTGCGTAGAAATGACGCTCTCCTTTAATTTTCGTCAATATTAATACACGTAAGTGTGTTAACTAAATATGCTGCACATTAATTGAAAACATGATGACAGCAAGACTATTTAACGTTGCCAAATCATATATGTACTCAGCAAACCTGATGTCTATCGCATAACCTTACTCTTTTTTGTGAATAAACGGTATGCTCGATATACTCCCTTACAATTTTTTCAGTTTTACCTTTTGCTCTCGTCTTAATAAACGGAGAGAGGACTTCACACTATGCTAAAATATTTAACCAGTGCTGTGCTAACCACTTTACTGATAAGCGCCTGTAGCGAGCCGAAAGACGTTGTTATTACTCCTGAACCTCAAGACTTAACAGAAGTCACTGTGGGTAAATGGATCCTTGATGAAAAAGGCAACGTTATGTTTGATCCTCAAACCTCAGGGTTAGTGGTGCTAGACGGTCAACTTGTCACTATCGCAGATGCTAGCGCTGATACCACTCAACAGTTGAAACTTCATAGCATTTCACCAGATACCGCAACGCTGAGCGCATCGAGCGAACGCTTTTCATTTTCCAATACCGTGCGCCGAAGCTGCTTTTATAGCTATTTGAGTGAGCAACCTGATTTAGAAGCGCTAGCCGTAGACCCCAGAGATACTAACGTAATTTATACGGTTACCGAAGATGCTACCCGTACCGGCGCATTAAGCCCTCGCTGTGAAACCAAATACGAGGAAACAGGGTCAACAGATTACCCTACCTTGTTGGTAAAATTGACACGAAAAGATAATGGCTCGGTTGAAATGTCGGATGTGCGACCTCTTCAGTTTCCCAACGATTTTGAAGTAGGTAATTTTCCTAACGACGGCATTGAAGGCTTGACGATGGCTGAAGACGGCACGTTATATCTGGCGCTAGAGAAAGATAAAGCAGGACAGCCAAGAATTTTTACATTGGCTGTTGATGAAGACTTTTTCTCGTCGAATGATTTTGCCACAGTGAGCGAGCCTAACCTTCAACTTCCTTCGTTTACTTCAGGTAATCACCCTATCAACGGACTGGCGTTATATACTCATTCAACGGGCGCATCCTATTTGTTTGGCGCAGCAAGAAACGACAATGAACTGTGGGTAATTGATGTGAATGGCAATAAGCCAACAAAGCGTATCCCTATTACCTTCGACGTTGCCGGCGATCAGAGTTGCGAACAGTACACAATGGATAATTCGTCGATGGAAGGATTAGTGACCATTGAAAATACCTTGTGGATCATTAACGATCCTTGGGAGAAAAACTACCTTAAAAACGCGACGTGTGAAGCGCATAAGAAGCGTTATGAAGACTTAGCGCCTTTATTATTTCCACTAGAAATTAACAGCGTTTGGTTTGAATAATAAGAAAACGAATAGATTGAAAAACAAAAGGGTTGCTTTTAAGCAACCCTTTTTATTGTTGGCTAACGCTATTAATATCGCTGTTTTATTTATGCGTCGCTGCGAAGTCGAGAAGCGAAGGTTTTTTTGAACTTCGCAAGTTTAGGTGCCACCACCATAGAGCAATACTGGTTTTGTGGATTATTTTTGAAGTAATCTTGGTGGTAGTCTTCGGCGTCGCAGTAGTTATTTACTGCTACAATTTCAGTCACTACGGGATCGGGCCAAATCTCTTCTTCTGTAATTTCTGCGATAATTTTTTCTGCTTCAGCTTTTTGTGTATCGTCGTGATAGAAAACTGCGCTGCGATACTGTGTGCCTACATCATTGCCCTGTCTATTCAGCTGTGTAGGGTTATGCAGCGCAAAGAAAATTTCTAGTATCTCTCGGTAGCTAATGCTGTCGGCATCAAACGTCACTTGTACCACTTCAGCATGGCCAGTATTTCCTTTGCATACCTCTTCATAGGTTGGATCGGCCTTTTCGCCTCCAGCATAGCCAGAAATTGCTTTTTCCACGCCTTCAACGCTATTAAACGCTGATTCGATACACCAAAAGCATCCGCCTGCCAACGTGGCGACTTGTAAATTTGCCATAGTAAAAACCTCTCTTAATCTTTGTCTGTAGTGTGGGTGCGGGTAGGTCACAACACAAGTCATCCAAGCGTGTTTTTTTATCGTATAAACGAATATTAAATAAGAATAATGTGCGAGCTAAGTGAAAGGTTTTAACATGTGAAGTTAGCTGCTTTCTTTCAAGCAGTTTGCAACTGGTAAGAATGCGTATAAACGTGTTCAAAATTTGGCAGAGGTATTCAGTCGTGATTATTTTCTATGACGGGTATTGTCCGTTGTGTATCGCTGAAATGCGTCATTTAAGAAAAAGAGACAAGCACAACAAATTAACATTGGTAGATATTCAGGCCCCCGATTTTTCGAACCGTTATCCAACCATGGATTGGCATGCACTTAATGCAAGAATTCACGGACTTCGTGAAGACGGGACGTTGATAACTGGCCTTGATGTCACTCATGAAGCATGGAAAGCCGTGGGCATGGGTTGGCTATATGCACCGCTTCGCTGGCCTGTTATTCGTCATTTAGCCGATGCTTTCTACAATGTATTCGCAAAACATAGATACACCATTTCATACCTGTTAACAGGTAAAAAACGCCAGTGCGATCGCTGCATACCAGGAGAAGCCAGTGAAAAATAACGTCCTTATAGTGGGCGCGTCGGGCGGTATTGCGTCTGCGCTTATTGAGCAATATAGCAGTGATGGTGCTAGGGTGTTTGCGGTTAGTCGCGCGCCTTTATCTGACACCAATCATTCTGGGGATGTTACCTATCATCAACTGGCCGAACAGGACGATAGGCACATTAGCGAATTTGTTGAACAGCTGGCTGAACAGCAGGTTGTGTTAACTACAGTAGTTATCACAACAGGCTTTCTACACCGCGAAAGCGATGGCATTCATCCTGAGAAACGTTTGGAAGATGTCAGCGAGCAGGCCTTAGCGGCTTATTTTTCGACTAACAGCATTATTCCCGCAATGTGGCTCAAGCATTTGGTGAATATTATGAGTAAAGAAGGCTCAACCCTTGTTTGCTTAAGCGCGAGAGTAGGGAGTCTTTCAGATAATGGACTTGGCGGGTGGTACGGCTACCGCGCGTCGAAAGCGGCGCTCAACATGTTGGTTAAAACGGCGTCGGTAGAATACAAGCGCAGATTGAAAGACGTGATGCTTGTTTGTTATCACCCTGGGACGGTTGATACGGGGCTTTCTAAGCCTTTTCAAAAGAACGTCGCCGCCAAGAAACTGTTCACGCCAGAGTTTACCGCTAAACAGCTCATTCACCACCTTTCGGCGCTTAATCGAGACCAAGCTTGTCATTTTATCGACTGGAATGGCGAAGTGGTAACTTGGTGATACGGTCTAACATCATTTCAGCAAGTCCAACATCAAGACTTTTTATTTCACTGCTGTTACCATGCTATTTTTGGGAATGGTGCAGCGTATTGATAAGCCCATAAAGGTAGCAATACAACGCGTTGACGCCACACGTGAGTCATAACAACAAACGCCATCCTGATAATAAATAATACCAGTTCGCTCGGCTTGATTCTTACGAATAGTAAGTACCGACAACCAGCATAAATTGTGAGCACGCGACGTGTTTGTGCATCACAAGGCGTGATACGGCGAACTGCTATAACAATAACTCAACAAGAGGAAGGGATATGAGCGGGGCCAGAGAACAGTTCGGATCGCGCATAGGTTTTATTTTGGCAGCTGCAGGTTCTGCGGTAGGCATAGGTAATTTGGTAGGGTTTCCTGTCGGTGCAGCTAAAAATGGCGGTGGTGCATTTCTTTTAATGTACGCTATTTTCGTTTTTGCCATTTGTTTACCGGTAATGCTGGCGGAAATGTCAGTAGGTCGCCATGCTAAAAAAGACCCGCTTGGTGCATACAGTGATATAAGCGGTAATGAAAAGAAATGGAAAGTCGCGGGGTGGCTAGCTATTGCTACGCCATTCATGATTGCCGTTTTCTACATGGTTATTACCGTGTGGCTTTTCGGCTATTTGTTCGAAGCAGTAAGCGGAAATCTAGACAAGTTAGCTAACCCAGAAACCTTTGGGCTGTTTATTAACTCAGAAGCCATCTTTTTATATATGGCGGCCGTTGTTGGTGTGGTCTACCTCATCCTTCAAGGCGGTGTAAAAGAAGGGATAGAAAAAGCGGCAAAGCTGCTCATGCCTGCGCTTTTCGTGATGCTAATCGGTCTCGTTATCTTTGTATTAACCCGCGAAAATGCGATGGCTGGCGTTGAGTTCTACATTGTTCCTGAGTTTTCAAAAATCACTGCTGAAGTGGTGAATGGTGCGCTATCGCAGGCCTTTTTCTCTCTATCGTTGGGCATGGGTATTCTTATAACCTATGGTAGCTACATTGATAAGCGTGCAGATGTACCGAGCGCTGCCAAGCTGGTGGCGTTAACGGATACGGCCGTGGCGTTCACAGCGGGTTTGATGATCCTTCCTGCCATCTTCTCTTTTAACCCAGACATTAACCCTGATGATTTAAGTGAATCGTCAGTGGGTATGATTTTTACTTATCTACCTAGTATCTTTCTAGCGTTACAAGATTCGATTGGATATATGGGCGCATCGATTGTCGCTAGCTTGTTCTTCTTATTAGTGTTCTTTGCGGCAATTACGTCGCTAGTGTCTATTTTTGAAGTACCTGTTGCGGCGCTTATGGATGAAAAAGGTGTAAGCCGTAAATGGGCGCTTGGGTCGCTAGGAAGTATTATGATTTTGCTAGCCATCCTAAGTGCGTTGTCATTCGGTAAAGTTGATATGCTTACGTCCTTTATGCACTACGCTGGCGCAGATAAATCACTGTTTGATGTCATTTACGATGTGTTCTACGACACGATTTTGCCTTTAAACGGCTTGCTAATTTGTTTGTTTGTTATTTATCGTTGGAAGAGTGCAAACTTCAATGCTTCTTTGGAAGAGGGCAGCAGTGGTTACAAAGGCAGCTGGTTTGAAAAGTACGTGGATATTTCGCTTAAAACCTTTATTCCGCTTATTTTACTCGTGATTTTTGTAAACACGGTAGCGGTAAAATACTTCGGGTTGAGCCTATTCGGATAGTCAGGTTTTACAAGAAATGACGTGAGCTAGCAGTGAGCTCAACTTAAAAACGGCAAGCCTAAAGCTTGCCGTTTTTGTTTGTGTCAGAGTGTGTATTTTACACTAAGTGTAAAGCCTAAAACATGCGATAGGGGTCGCTATACTCTGGTGTAATATTTAGCCTTGCCCAGCTTTGTGCGGCGTCAATCACTTTGCCAGCAGGTTCTGCTTCAGTATCAGAAAAGCGAGGAGCATCAATATCCATCGCCTTCGCTGCATCCACGTAATAAATACCGCGCTTAGGATGAGACAAGCTGCAAAGGTGAATAACATCGTTAAGCGGCTTGCCACAAATGATGGTCGTCAGCGCAGATACAATGTCGTACACATGTACAAGGTTTATTCGCTTATTTCCTGCATCTAACTGTTTTCCACTTAACGAGCGGGCGGGGTGACGGTCTGGGCCTACTAAACCGGCTAGGCGAACAATACTGATATCAACCTGATCTCGCTTAGACAATAAATAGTCTTCAATAGTCACGTGGGCTTTGGCCGAGGCTGTTTGCGGCTGTGTAGTGCTAACTTCGGACACTACCTCGTTTGTTGCATCGCCGTAAACCGACGTGGTGCTGATAAACACGATATGCGCCACCTTTACGCTGATGGCTGCGTCTATCAACTGCAGCATATTGTTGGTGTATGACGCGAGATCTGTGTTTCTCCTGCCAGGGGGAATATTTAGCAACAAGGTAGCGTTTGGCAAATGGTTACAAAGCGCTGATGTATCTTCGCCCAGGGCATATTCAATTGCGGTGATACCTTGGTCTTTTAACGCGAGACGTTTCTGTTGGCTTCGAGTGGTGCCAACAATATTGACCTTGCCTGAAAGTGCTTTGCCCACATAGCTGGCTAACCAGCCGTAGCCACTAATTACTACATTTTGAGTCATCGATTAAATACCCCTTTGTTTAGGGCTTAAGAGTACATTAATTGGAGGGCGGTTGTCGTTAACTGTAAAAATGAAAAACCGACTGGGTTACAGTCGGTTTTCTAAGGTGAGTGGTTAGCGTTGCAAGTCGTTTCGTTTTGCGCGTTTAGTTAGCTAAATGCTCCAACTACATTTTCATTTCGTCGTTATGGTCATGGTGGTTGTCTTGATCAATATCTAGCAGGTTCAAGTCATCTAGCCCAGATATGGATGCCTGCATTTTGCCTTCGGCATAATCCGCTTTCTTCAGTACCTTACACAAAGCATCGCCTTTCTCTTCTAGCGCAGCCGCTTGGCTTTCTAAACGATGCTCTAAATCTTCACCCCAGCGCTCCATCTTTTGCTCAAACTCAGACATATCACCGCCTTCCCACAACATTTGTGTTCCTACCGCAATAAGTATTCTACCCATAGACTCACTGATTAAAGACTCAATTTGCGCTTCGAACTCTTGCTCCCAGCTTTCGTCAAACCAACCTGGCTCATCGAATTTAGTTGAATCAACGCGAATATTGCCTGCGTCATCATAGAATGAAGTGTTTAGTTTGGTTTCAAGTGAGTCGAACAGTTCACGAAAATCGTCACCCATTTGATCGCCGCCTAACAGTTCAGTAAATACTTCAGTCACTGCCACGTTGGCAATTTGCAGCCCTTCACTGGCGATATTCAAGGTCATAGGGATGGCGATATCAATGTTGTTGTAATATTCACTTACCCAGCGCTGTTGTTCGCTGTCAAGCGATACTGATTCACCGTTAATGGTCATATTGTGATGGGAGTCAATCGTCATCACTGAGCCATTGTCCATCTGTACCGTTAGGTCACCTTGGTAATATTGAATATGACCATCAAGCTCCATGTCACAACTGTTGTTTTGAAAGCTGCTGTCATGCGCAAATGCGTGGCCGCTCATTAAAGCACTGGTAAGGGCAACTGAAAGTAATAGTTTCTTAGACATTGTTCATTCCTTAATTTACGTGTGACGCGTTAACGAAAGTGCTCGAAGCAAACTGCAATGCGTTGTAGTGTCACTGTCAAATAGACGCTAACGATACTCGCTGTTATACCTAAGGTAGAGCAATGGCCTTGCCAATATTTAAAGTCTATATCTTTCAAATGGTTAGTGATATTTGATGATTTCTTTATGCTCTGCTAAATACACTATTTAGTGAGATTACCAACTAATTAGTAGTTTTGACTAAGATCAATTAATACCGATAGCGGTACATTTAAGCCAATCCAAGCATGGTTAAATCTTATTTATTGGTGCATAATACCGCCAATATTTTTAAGGGGTTATCACAATGGCTGATTGGATTAATGCAATTATGTTTGGTGTTGCGCTAATTGCCTTTACGCTAGGGCTAAGCAGCATCGTTATGGGCTTTATGACTGCTAAAGCAGGTGCTGAAGGTATGCAGGAAAAAATCGAGTACGGTTTTTTTGGCGTTACTGGTTTAGTACTTTGCTTACTGATGGCCTACGCATTGGCTTAAGCGATAAGCATTAAAAAAACCGGCTATCTCAGCCGGTTTTTTTTCGTCTTGAACAAGTCTTTATTCATCACTGCCTTATCGATTAGGTTCGCTCTTCTCCTGAGCAACCTCAGGCGCATTGTCGCTTTCAGGACTGTTTCTATAAGCGCTTTGTTCGCGATGGGCAAGCAGCGACAAATGTCCATCACGTTGATAAGCACGTAAATCGAACAAATCCAGCATAGCCATAACGTGGTCGAAAATATCCGCCTGTACCTTTTCGTACCTCACCCATTCCTTTTGTGCACAGAAGCAGTAAATTTCTAAAGGTAAACCAAGCTCATTAGGCGGTAGCTGCCTAACCATTAGGGTCAGTTCTTGGTTTATATCCGGGTGCTTGCGCAAGTATGCCTCTAAATAAGCTCTAAAAGTGCCGATGTTGGTAAGGCGACGGCTGTTTAGCAGATCCGACTCATCAATGGAGTAATCTCGGTGATAAGCGCGGAGCTCATTTTTCTTCTTATCGATATATTCGTTGATATAGCGAATTTTCGAAAAGCGCTCTAGCATATCGTTGTCACAGAGCTTAATAGAGTGCACATCAATATAAATGGCGCGCTTAATTCTGCGTCCGCCAGACTCTTGCATACCGCGCCAGTTCTTTACTGCTTCTGTAGTAAGGCTGTAAGTCGGCAGCGTAGAAATGGTTTTATCCCAGTTTTGTACTTTGACATTGGTAAGACCTATCTCGAGTATTTCACCATCTACTTCATACTTAGGCATGGCAATCCAGTCGCCCGTATTAAACATGCGGTTAGCGGCTATTTGAATGCCGGCAACAAAGCCCAGAATGGTGTCTCTGAAAATGAGTAGTAAAACAGCGGCAATGGCGGTTAAGCCAGACACAATAAGTAGCGGGCTTCTGTCTACAATCAAAGAAATACTTAATAGTATGGTGATGATTGCAAAAGCGAGCTTAGTGACTTGAATAAAGCCAGTGATAGGTGCGCGTTTAGCAAGCGCTGAGGCGTTATAAACGTCTTCCACTGTGCTCAACATGGCATATAAGGCAAGAAGGCCGCTATATAGCATGTATAGCTGAGCGCTCTTTATCACCATACCGTGCATCACGGCTTCATCGCTAATAAGTACCGGTGTGGTTAAGTAAATAAACAGGGCAGGGAAGAGGTGCATTAAGCGACGGAAAAAACCGTGCTGCTGTAAGGCGTTGTCCCAGAGGTTATTGGATTTGTATACCCAACTGGCTATCTGGGGGCGCACCAATAGCCTTGCGATAATATAAATTACCGCCGACACCAATAAAATACTACTTAGTGCGATGACGTTATACAGCGGATCTTCAGTAGTAAGATTCGGGAAAATATCATTAACTATGTGAATAAAGTTATCGCGTACTGAAGCACTGACTTCCATTAATTACGACTCCAACATTTTCTTTATACGGTTGTCTTTATTTTCCCATAGACCGTTCAACCAGTTTTGGAAATAAAGACGAAACTCAGACTCAGTGCGTTCTGAATGCTGTTGTAATTCAGGTACCGGCGTAACGTTCACATCGATCACGATTTTTGTCATCTGACCGCTAAGCATTGCCATCATAGGATGACGCTTATTTTCCGGATAAAGCAGCGAGATATCTAACACGTTGGTAAATAATTCGCCCATAGCTGAGAGCGTAAAGGAAACGCCGCCGGCTTTGGGGGGCAGGAGGTTTTCATAGGGACTTTGCTTTGACAGATGCTTCAATGAAGTAAATCGAGTCCCCTCTACGAAGTTAATGACCGTTGTGGGCACCGTTCTAAACTTCTCACAATACGCTTTGGTGGTTTCGAGATCCTTTCCTTTTTTCTCTGGGTGCTTTTCTAAATACGCACGGGTGTATCTGTGCATAAACGGCATATCAAGCGCCCAGGCACCGAGTCCGACAAATGGCAGCCAAATCAGCTCTTTCTTAAGGAAAAATTTGGGTGCAGGAATGCGGTTTGTTGCGAATTCAATGAGCAGAATAATGTCGAGGTAGCTTAAATGATTGGCAATAATCAGATACCAACGGTCTTTGGACAGCTCGCCGTGTACCGAACACTCAATATCGACGCGGTTGAACAAGCGTATCATGAGAACGCTGACCCGTCCGAAGCTAAACATTAGCCCGTGCATCACTTTATTCCATGCCGTTCTTATCTTTCCGTTAGGCATAATAAGTTTTACCAAACCCAGTAAGATAATTAAGCCTCCCCACAACGCAAGATTGAGGATTTGTAGTGAAGTATGTAATACGAAAATAAAAGGAGCGAGTACTGCGCGAATCATAATGGTTTCTGTGTTGCGTTTAGTGAATCTAAAAGTTGATCTTTGGCATGCCAGCGTTCATTCAACCACGTCTGAAAACGGGCTCGAACTTGCGGGTCATCAAAATAATTGTCGCTGAAAATGCCGTTTTCCATAATGTCTTTGATGGGCATTACGTTGATATTCACACGAATATCACGAACCTTACCACTAACGAAGTCCCAGAAAGACGGTACGCCGTTCGGATAATCAATTGTGACATCAATAAGCTTATGCAAATGATCGCCCATCGCAGATAAAACGAATGCAATGCCGCCTGCTTTAGGCTTAAGTAAATGAGTGAAAGGCGAGGCCTGCTTGTCGTGCTTGGCTTGCGTAAAGCGGGTGCCTTCAACAAAATTCATAATACTTACAGGCTTATTCCTAAATTTCTCACACGCTTGACGCGTGGTTTCCATATCCTTTCCTTTTAAATGCGGGTTTTTCGCAAGAAATGATTTGGAATATCGGCGCATAAACGGAAAGTCGAGTGCCCACCAAGCGAGCCCTAAAATAGGAACATAAATAAGCTCTTTTTTAAGGAAAAACTTTAAAAACGGAATTCTTCGGTTAAATACACGTTGAAGAACTAAGATATCGACCCAAGATTGATGGTTAGCAACAACGAGATACCAATCATCTCGAGTGAGTTTTTCTAGTCCGTTTACTTGCCATTTGGTGCGTCCGCTGATGCGCTGATTCAGGTTATTAACGCCGATCCACGCAGTCGCGCATGCGTCGAGTAAATAAGAAATGAATCGTCGCCACGGCGCAATAGGTATAAGTTTAAAAATAGCCAATATAAAAATAGGCGTTGACCACACTACCGTATTGACGAAATAGCAGATGACCGAAATAGTGCCAACAATATGATGCAACAGTGCTTTTACCATTGTACTTACCTCAAAAATTAGGCGCTTAGTGTAAACGAACTTGATCTAAAATCCGATAGAGCCTTTACTGATTCCACAATAAAGGTGCAAATTTACGTATTTAAGGAGCTGAAATGGAGCTTATTGGCGAAAATAGAGCATTCGGGGGACGGCATTTACGCTATACCCATAAAGCTGAAACAACACAATGCGATATGACCTTCGCAATTTTTCTTCCCCCTTTCGCCTCGAAAGAAAAGCCAGTGCCCGTGCTTTACTGGCTGTCAGGGCTGACATGTACCGACCAGAACTTTATGCAAAAAGCCGGTGCAATGAAGCTAGCGGCGGAATTAGGTATGGCTATTGTAGCGCCCGATACATCCCCCCGTGGCGAGAACGTTCCAGACGACGAAGAAGGATCTTATGACTTTGGCCTTGGGGCAGGCTTCTACGTTGACGCTACGCAGGCGCCGTGGGATAAGCACTACAAAATGTATAGCTATATTGTGAACGAGCTACCTGCGCTTATTGAAAGCGAGTTCCCTGTAACCAAAGAGCGCGCTATTAGCGGTCACTCAATGGGCGGACACGGTGCTTTAGTTATTGGCATGCGTAATCCTAATAAGTTTGTATCGGTATCGGCCTTTAGCCCTATCTCAAATCCTTCAGATTGTCCGTGGGGCGAGAAAGCCTTGGGTCGATACTTAGGCGATGACAAGGCGGCATGGCAGGATTACGACGCCTCGTTGCTATTAGCAAGCAAAACACACAGCGTACCTCTGCTAGTAGAGCAAGGGACAAAAGATGAGTTCTTGCACGAGCAGCTGAAACCTCAGTCTCTGGTTCATGCTGCACAACAGTCAGATACGCAACTTACGCTGAATATGCATGAAGGTTATGATCACAGTTACTTCTTTATCGCGTCATTTATTGAAGAGCATTTAGAGTTCCATGCGGGGCACATGGGCTTGATTTAACTGTAAAAAGTAAACGCAAAAAGCCGGAACCTTCCGGCTTTTTTTGTAGTCTGGGTGAGCAACTATACTCAGTTACTTCAGTTTTTGCGCTAACGATATGAATTCAGGTATAGCTACAGGACGCTGATACAAGTAGCCCTGGCCATAAGCACAGCGATGACTTTGCAAAAATTGCTGCTGCTGTTGTGTCTCAATACCTTCGGCAATAATTTTAATATTCAAATTACTCGCTAGCCCAAGAATCGCCTGCACGATTGCTTGATCGTCGGTGTTTTTCTCGAGTTCACTAACAAAAGAGCGGTCAATTTTAAGTTCATCAATGGGTAGTTTCTTCAGATACACCAGTGAACTAAAACCTGTACCGAAATCGTCAATCGACACGGTGATCCCCATTGCTCGAAGCTCGTTGAGTAATACTGAAACGGTATCCAAGCTTTCCACAAACACGCTTTCGGTTAACTCGATAGATAAGTTTGAGCCGGGGAGTTGGTGATCTTCCAATGCGTTTTTAATTTGGTTTAGTAGTGCTAAATCTGACACTTGGCGGCCAGAGATATTAATGGCCAACCTAATGTCTAAATTAGAAGCCTTTAACGCTTCTATAGCATCACAAGCTTCATTGATAAGCCATTCTCCGAACGGGAATATAAGCTCACTTTTCTCAGCAAGTGGAATAAAAATCTCTGGTGAAATGAACTTGCCTTCCGGCGTTATCCACCTTGCTAAAGCTTCGCATTTAACAATTTTGCCTGTCTCTAAATCGACAATAGGCTGCAAGAAGAGCTTAAGCTCGTTATTTTCGATGGCACAACGAAGCTGATTTTCAAGCTCATTTATTGCGTGGTGCTGTCTGTGCAATTCTTCACTATAAGTAAGCGCAACATTACGCCCTTGATATTTAGCAGCTTGCAGTGCGATATCGGCACATTGAAGTAACGATTCTGTTGACTGACAGTGCAAAGGGAAGTTCGCTTCACCAATATTAATACCCAAATTTGGCTCGCTGCCGTTCAGTACGGTGTAAGTTTGAGTAAGCTTTTTGATTAACTGCTCGATGTACTGAGCACTAGTTGTTTCTTTGAAGGTATCTTCACGTTTTACTAATGCAAATTCGTTACTGCCTATCCTTGCGATAAAACCACTGTTGCCCACAAAGGTTTGCAGTCGCAGTGCAAATGACTTCAATATCTCGTCACCCGATTGATAGCTGAGTGACTCATTGATTTTCTTAAAGTCGCATATGTCTATGATAAACAATTTGAATGCGATTTCTTCCTGAACCAGTCGTCTTACGGTATCGGTAAAGAGGTTGCGATTGGCTACCTTTGTCAACGAGTCCATTCCGCTGGCGGTTAACACGCTATCTTCTTTATTGTGGATATGAGTGATATCGGTAAGCAGATAAACCCAATGGGTTAACTCGTCACCTTGCAACACAGGATGAATGGTCACCTGTAACCATACGTTGTAATCATCAACAGGTTGCCAATAGAGCTCGCCTTGCCACGGTGCTTTTCTTTGCACTAATGCCGGAAGAAATGTCGCCGGAGCGTCGATATCTCTGAGCAATTCGTTCACGCGAATAGAGCTTGGGGTGGTGCTGTTACAAAGCAGCAGCCTGTGAGACGCTTTGTTATCTAATATCAACCCACCTTTGTCGTCTAAAATGACCACGCCAGTTTCTAGATTGTGAATTGCTTGCTGAATGGGAGGAACTAGCTTTTGAAGCCGCGTATTCTTGCGTAGAACGCTGTTAAGTTTGTGCCTAATGTACTCATGCTGACCGACAATTTCGTGATGACTTAGCAAAAGTTCTCGAGCGGCCTGAAGGGTTTTACGCTTTTCGTCAAATTGCTCTTCAACATTTTTAACGACCAGATAGCGAGAACCCGATTCACTATTAATCGCTAATGCTTCTAGGCGAAGTACCTGGCTCTCACTCTGCTCAGTCCAAAAACCCGAAGAAAGCGTAAATGAAGTATCACCTTTCCATACTTCGTCGGCATCAAGAAAAAAGTCGTCTAAAAAAATAGAGGGGATATGCTTTTTTTGGAGTTTGTTGTTTTCGTCAAGCGTCACAACATTGGCTAACCATGGAAGTTCAGGCGTTAAGCATTCAATATCAGATTCAGAATTACACTTAAAAAGCGCGCAATTAGTAATGCCCAATGCATTTAATAAATGGATATCCATGGCAATCTCCTACCAAAACGCAATTGTACTGAATAAGTTCTCTACATTTTCACCGGTCTTTGCGCTGGTCTTCGTAAGCGAAGCGAATTTTTGAGCATAAGTATTAAGCTCCTCTTCACTCCAGTGCCAACTTGTGGGGAGATCCGTTTTGTTTACAACGAAAAATGCCGGGATATCTGGATAGTGCTCTCGCGCGAGCTCTAGAATTTCCATGCCTTCAAGCAAGGATTGAGATCGAGTTTGGTCCACAACAATAATGTATGCACTAGCGCCGCGAAGATAGCGGGGATTAAAGCCACAGTATCTGTCGATACCCTCCAAATCCCAAAGTAAAAGCTGGATGCCGCGACCATCCTTATTGACTTGTTTTTTATCTATTTTAACGCCAATAGTGGTCTTGTATTTTTCAGAGAAAATACCTTCCACGAACTGTTTTATCAGGCTTGTTTTTCCAACACCAGTAGGGCCTAAAATACAAACTTTCTTCTGTATCACTGCAAAGCTTCCTTACTGCTTCTCACTGGATATTAATACGTTTAACATAACCGAACGCCCCATTGACGCCTTCTGCAATGGCAGCTCTCCTAAGCTTACAGGTATAAGAATATCACTATCTACGCCAAGTGAAATTAATGAATTCACAACATTCTCTGCTCGTTTTTGACTCAATGCGCGATTACGTGCGCTCGAGCCTGAATTATCGCTGGCACCCATAACAACAATGCTCACAACGGTTTCCGTTTTGTCTGCAAGCGCTAACAATTGCTTTATGTCGTTCGCCAGTGGTTCTAGTTTTGCTAACTGTACTTCAGAAAGCGCTTCTTGGTTAGTAGCAAATAGTACATTCTGTGAGGAAACTTTGTTAACTAGCCGGTTCAATGCGGCCTTTTGGAGCACGGTATTGTCTACCTGATGCGCGGCTTTCACGTTGAGTGAGGTGTTATCAACGCTTAGCATTGAGATCCCTGGAATCGCACCAATCTGCTGAGTAAGGTTAATTGCGGTTGGAGTAAATACGGTGCCAGCAATTACGAAGCTACCGTTTTCACCTTTTTCCAGTGATATGTTTTCTGACTCGCTAAGCGGATAGTCGCTCACCAACATACTAAGTTTGCGCTCGACTACGCTTGGCTTAAGAGATACGAAGGGTTCTTCAATAACGGTGACCCTTTCTGAATCGATGCCATTTTCACTAAACCAGCTCTCGATGCTGGTGGCGATGGGGTCACGAAGCACTTTAGCATGCACGTTTCCGTTAGAAATATAAGTGTCGGTTACGATGATTCCCGGTGGGGGAGTAAGCTCGTGCAAATCACTTTTCAAAATGCTTAATGACAACCGCATAAATGACAACACGGCTAGACCCAAGAAAATAGCTAGAAGTACCACAGCGCCTATTAAGCGCTTAGATTTCTTACCTTCGCCTTCTTTTCTCTCACTTATTAAGCAATCGGAAAGAATAGTCTCGCATCCATCGAAGGGCGCATTGTCGCCTTCATAATTAAGTAGCGGCTGCTGATAGAATTGATGAAAGTCTTCAAGCGCTTGCTGAAGTTTTCCGCGTACCTCAGGAGGAATACTGCCAGTGACCGCTGCGACCAAGAGTGCTTGCGGTCCAATTTTTATTAGCAGCGTGAAGTCTTCCGTTCTTATTTCACCAAGCTCGTTTTCTGACTCGGTACTGGTTACGCCAAAAGCATCTGCCACAAAGTCATTAATGGCCACTAGCATTGAGGAAATTAGATCGGCGTCTTTTTCTTTATCAGGATCTGAAGAAATACTGTGAAGAAGTGTGCCGGTCTCCCGATGAATAACCAGCAATTGTTGAACTTGGTATTGGTAAATCTGTGAAGCGACGTATTCAGAATACCTGATCCCAGATTGCCAAGCTTTGAATCGCCAGGACACACTTTTGGGGCTTAGGCTGTTTTCTATAAGCGCGTTGGTTCGCTCAACAAACTCAACAAGAAATGAAGACACTGCCTTTCTTACCAGCGTGCCAACTAATGGGTAAAGCGTGCCGACAATCTTATCGCTATTAGCTTCTATAGAGCGGTGCAGCGATTTTTCAACAAGAGGAACTAAGACTTTGTTGACCGAACCGTCCTTTGTTTCGCGATCAAATAGCGCTTCGGAAACCACGTTGGTCACAATGCCTTTTGCATCGCGATTCAGTTTCTCTTGAACGAACTTGTCGTCCCGTCCGATAAGTAGCTCTCTGACTTTGTCTAGAGAGTTGTCCGACAGCTCAGACGGCGGCACTTTTTCAGTCATTAATTAATGATCTGTGGCGAGGTTGGTGGCCATAGTCGAAAGTAAGTTTGCCAGCGTTTTTCTGTCAGTTTTACTTTCTGATAGCTCACTTGTAACCTGCTGGAGCTTTTCTAATAGCTCTTGGTGTCGCTTACTAAATAAATTATCTAGCGACTCAAGCTCTTTGACTACGTGGGCTTCTAACGCATCGTTATCGTTCTTAGCTGCGGTCTCGGCTATTTCTAGCTCACTTTGCAACTTGTCAGTAGTATTTTGAAGCTGCTCTTGGACGTTGCTATGATTGTCATTTGCACTGGCCAACTGATTAGATAATTCAGTGATCTGTTGATCGATAAGCTTACGTATATCGTTAAACTGATTATCAAGATGCGTATTCAATTTAGTAAAACTGTCGTTGACCCGTGATTCCAAAGCAGAGAGATCTGCACGGAACGCACGGTTTGTTTGACCAAACAAAATGTCTCTAAGTTGAGCAAGTTCGTCTGCTGGTTGAGGCGCGCCTTCAGTTTGAGTTACGTCTTGCGCTTGCTGATCCTTCGGCTTCTTGTCCGCCATAAAATGTCTCCGGAAGGCGCAGGTCTTTGCATTGAACACGCAAACGAGCTGCAATCACATTTTTGTCTGTGCTAATAATTATGTTTGATACTCTATACAATAGCCGCTAATCGTGAACTTTAAAATACGCTAAAAGCATAATAGTGGTAAATACCTACACAAAAACCATATTTTATTCAGTAAGTTGATCTCGCGTTTGATTCCAAATGACGTTGCGGGATGGCTCCTCAAAACACCGTTTTACCCCTCATTTAGCCTATCTTTTACAATCTCTATGAGTCTGTTGGCTTCTTCATAACCTGCGACAGTATGCTTTGTTATATCAACCTTCAGGCGCTCTAAGACCCCATCGTTGTTTAGCAAAGCTTGCTTTATATAGGTCAATGTTTTCTTCTTTGCGAAGGTCGCGATCTCGTCCGCTAGCATCATTGCGCTGGCTTTCATATCGTCATGATCCTGCGCATCCATATAATCTTGGTCGTAAAGCGCATCTACAACCGTAGGAATTCTGCTGTAGTGTTTTATTACATAATAGATATCAATAGCGTCTTTTCCCTGATACTCGCGAGCTCGTTCAGTCCAGGCGATAAGTTTCAGTAACAATATTCCAGCTGGAGATGCTACTTTTACGCTAATTTCGGGGCTTTTTATGAGGGTAACGTCCCAAGCGTTTTGATAAACTTCATCAAACCCTAGCACGCTCATAACAAAATCTTGTTTGGGCGGCCAAGCGATCTGGCCGTGTTCATCGCAGACCCCACCAAACGGAATCAAGTCGATTTCCCAAGGCAAGCCGTCACTGTCAGTCGTGTCTAGTTGATGTGCCCTCTTCGAGTGCGGTGTAAATCTCGCTTCTATCAATGCAGTTCGTAACACTTCGTAATGCTCCCAATTCTGCACTTCGATACCAAAGTCCACATCTTTCGTACCGCGCTCGATAGCAGCGTTATAGCCGTGAACCAAGATTATATCCCGTGCAGTAGCCCCTACAATCAGCAACGGAATACTTAGCTCTGCGGCAATACCGTGGATTTGACTATATACCTCGATAAGCCCTTTGGGCAGTTTTTCGGATACATCAAGAGAGGTGGTCATGGTAGATCCTTTTGGCAGTTTCAAGGTTGCGAGGGTCATCGCTGTTGAGTAGTTCAGCATAGACTAGCAATGGCGCGATATAGCCAGGTAACTTACCCCTAACTTTATCGATTTCCACTGGCGGCTCTACAATTTTCAGTATATTAACGTCTGTCTCTTCAGCACGTAGTCGGCGTAGCCTGAAAGTTTTTAATAGGGCTTTATGTGCTTCAGTATCAGCATATATTTGATATGTTTTGGGAGTAAGGTAATGAGTATAGGCATCAGCGGCGACCTCTCCGCCCCAGAGTGCTCCGTACTTTTCTAGCGGTGCGTTACGAAGCTGCTCAATATTCTGAGGAACATATAGCTTTTGCTCCAGTTTTGCTTCCATGTTGTGTGGATAAGCGTCTAGCCATCGCGTTAGAAGCAGATCTTTTTCGTTGAGGACGAGTCCCTTTTTCCCTTTTTCGAGAACAAATGTGAGTTGCTTAAGGTCATCTAAAACTTGTTTTACCGTGCCTAAAGCAATTTCAGCTTGCTCCGCAAGTACCCGCATTGGCTGATTAACAAGCTCGGGCTTCAATAACAACATCATGACCAGTTTCATACCTTTAGGTTGAAACGCCTTTCCTGTTAGCTTTCTCGCGTGTTGTATTTGATGCTCTTGAAGTGGTTTCTTGCCTCTAATATCAATATAAAAAGGAGGTATGTTGAGGTGCGCATTACCTGACAGATCGAGATAATCGATTTGCAATTCCTGGCAAAGCTCGGCAATGTTCTCATTGATATAGGTTGTGACTATAAGTGTTTTTTTGTTGTTAAAAACTATTTTTTCTAGTTGAAGCTTGTGTAGTCTGTGGCGAGTAAGCCCCTCCTTTTCTTCCACACACCAAGTATGTTTCTGGTTTCCGTGAGTGATCGTCAGCTGTCCGTCCGTTTCCTCAGCATTTCGGGCATTGTGATGCGTATAAGTGACATTTAGCTTGGTATTCGCGGCTAATAGTTTCGCAGCTTCAGCGAGTAAGTTATCCATTTGTTCATTTATATTTCATGTTCACTATTAATGAACAATACGAAAAAATGAACAATGCTGCAACTTTTGTTCATTATTTTTGAGTGTTCACTTTTTGTGAACGTTGACTTTTAATGAACAGTGAGGCGCCCATTTCAAGGCCGATAAGCGTGAAAATGGTTATTTTAGGCTTGGAGAAAACTATCTTACCTTTGTTTTGCTGCTTCACAGAAGTAGAATATACGGCTCATTCTCCGCGAAGCCGCTTGCTGATTGAGTAAAACGCCACATTTTTGTATTCCTATTGTCTTCCTGAAAGGGGGAAATCGACGGAGTACCTCGGAAATGTCACTAATTTTGAAATCGATAAAAATGCGATGAAATTTACTTTTTTACATATTAATCAAGGTTTTAATGCCCATGTCTGACATCTTTTTCAATCGTAAATTCTCTGTCGCTCCAATGCTGGATTGGACAGACCGCCATTGTCGCTACTTTTTACGATTAATGTCTAAGCACACACTTCTCTATACAGAAATGGTAACCACAGGCGCGATCATTTACGGCAAGGGTGACTATCTGGGTTACAACCAAGAGGAACACCCTGTTGCTGTTCAACTGGGCGGAAGCGATCCGTCTGACATGGCCAAGTGTGCAGAGCTATCACAAGCGCGCGGTTATGATGAAGTTAACATAAACGTAGGTTGTCCAAGTGATCGAGTTAAGAACGGTAGCTTCGGTGCATGCTTGATGGCCCAGCCAGAGGTCGTAGCAAGTTGTGTCAAAGCCATGCAGGCTGCGGTAGATATTCCCGTTACGGTAAAGTGCCGTATTGGCATTGATGATATGGACGAAGATGAAGACTTCGCTCGTTTCATCGATACCGTGGCAGATGCCGGATGCGATACCTTTATTGTTCACGCAAGGAAAGCGTGGCTACAGGGATTGAGCCCAAAAGAAAATCGCGAAATTCCGCCGTTAAACTATCCGCGGGTTCATAGACTGAAACAGGCTCGCCCTGAATTATCTATTAGCATAAATGGTGGGGTTAAAACGCTAGAAGAAACCCAGCAACAGCTAGAACTTGTTGATGGCGTTATGGTAGGGCGTGAGGTTTACGCCAATCCTTACATTATGGCTACCGTAGATAAAGAGATTTTCGGAGATACTGAAGCTCAGAGCATGTCACGCCGAGAAATTGTGCTGAAAATGCAGCAGTATATTGAACGCCAAGACGATCCCTATTTCAAACCCTGGCATGCAGCTCGGCATATTTTGGGTCTTTATCAAGGGCAAGCGGGTGGACGTATTTGGCGTAGATACTTAAGCCAAAATGGAACAGGAAAAAATCCAGATCCCAATCTGCTGCTAAATGCGCTAGACGCTGTAGAAATTGCACAAAAGGAAGTCGCTGCGTTTAATAGTCAAAAAGACTAACGATTTAGTAATTTTGACCAAAGTTTAATATTTGTTCAATTCTTAAAAGCTCGCTGTCTCGCGAGCTTTTTTATTTAAATTTATATATATCAATGCTTTAAGTGTTTTTAAAGGAGTTGGCACAGCTCTCGCAATCCTCTAAGTATCGCAACAACGGCGTGTTGTTGCACTGACTAAATTCAGAGGGAAATTATGAAAACTTCACTAATCGCAGCAACTTTACTGACGGCAAGCATGGCAAGCAGCGTAGCAAATGCAGAAGAATCAGTGCTTCAAACGTTTTTGACTAATGTGGTTTCAAATGCAGTGGCTACCACATCGCAGGAAATTAAAGCAGACGTATATCAGGCTGTGGCGAACGCCACTTATCACTTCGAGTTAAGCCCACAGGAAGTGCGTGGTAACGGTAAAGTCAGTGTAACTGATTTAGTTGTAGCCACTTCGCCTGAAGGTAGCTCGGCAGAAGAAGATGCTGATTAATTCGATGTACTTATTCACTAAAAGCGCCGAAAGGCGCTTTTTTTGTGCGTGAAGCACAGCGTGAAAATAAAAAACTGTGGTTGGTCAATTTAACAATGTCGTTGGTTAAATACGCTAATAAATTGTATTTGGTTGCGAAGCGAACAGCTTTTTGTTTTCCTAAAGTCTATAAAGTCCATATTAATCAATGTGTTAATAAATTGGCATGTTCATTGTAATAGTTTAACTGTTGAGAAGAACTCAGTCAGCGGTAACCAGTGGTAGCGTCACGAAGAAATAAGTGCTGGAAGCCACAACACTACTTTTAACGGAGAAATAATCATGGGTATGTTTTCACGCATAAACGATATTGTTCAAGCAAACATCAATGCGATGTTAGATAAGGCTGAAGATCCTGAAAAAATCATTCGTTTGATTATTCAAGAAATGGAAGAAACATTAGTTGAGGTTCGCACCGATGCAGCACGATTTATCGCCCAGCAGAAAACGTTAACGCGTCACATCGCGTCTGCTAAAAAGGAAGTAGAAGGGTGGCAGCACAAAGCGCAAATCGCAATGAATAATGATAAGGAGTCATTGGCTAAAGCTGCGTTAATTGAAAAGCAAAAATATGTCGCAAAACTTTCTTCTCTTGAAGAACAAGAAGCGCATCTTGCAGAAAGTATCGAAAAGATCCAAGGCGATACCGCGCGCCTGAACAGTAAATTGGCGGAAGCCAAGGCTAAGCAAAAAACGCTGGTTCAGCGTAAACATTCAGCGCAAACACGCTTGAAAGTGAAACAGGCTGACCATGAAGGCAAAATTGATGATGCCATGATGCGTTTTGAGAGTTACGAACAACGTATTGATCACTTAGAAGCGCAAGTTGATGCGTACGACCTAACAAAGTCGAATGAAGCAACGTCACTGCAGGCCGAGTTCGATGCAATGGAAGCAGATGAAGCTATCGAAAAGGAATTGGCTGAACTTAAGAAGAAGAAGGTCGCGTAGGCGACCTTGAGAGCCGCAGCCCGCATTGTAGATATCGAAGTAAGCATTTTTGGAGAAGATGATGAAAGTACCATCACAAAAGCGAATTTATAGAGACCTTGATTCTGGAATCATTTCAGGTGTGTGTGCAGGAGTTGCACGTTATTTTGATATAGATGCAGTATGGGTTAGAGCGGCAGCTGTAGCAGGCTTGTTCATCGCTACGCCTATTACGCTAGTGGCTTATATTGCAGCCGTTATCTTATTACCGAGATTAGTGTAATGAAAAACTTTCTGATTGCATTGGTCATCGCCATTATTTTGGTGAATTGTTTAGGCAGCTTAGTAGATAGCTGGTTGGGTATGCACTTAATCATGTCAGATGAATTGCTAAGTCCTTGGGAAAACGTAGCAGTGTTATCGTTAGTCGGCGTAGTCCTCGCTATCGTTGGTTTCGTTGTTGCTGTAAGCGTTATGGGCACAATTCTTTTAGCGCTAGGCGCAGGATTTTTAGCATTATTAGTGGTGGGAGTAAGTGCATTTTGGCCAATTATACTTATCGCGATAGCGCTATATGCTTTGAAAAATCGAAACTCTGCCGCTTATAAGCAGCAAAATGACCGAAATATGCACCATAATGTATAATCATCATAATTTTATTTAAGTTGTGTTAACGTAGTAAAAGATGGTGATATAAAGACGACCGTCACAAAGGTTTCGCATTTTTCACATAGTATTAAGACTACAAATAGCTGACCTCCGTCGGCTATTTGTTATTTAAAAGGAAGGTTGGTGTTATATGAGACAATCTATTAACTCAAAACGGATAGCGATTGTCGCTGTAGTGATAGTTTTACTTTTCTGGCTAATAGGATGGTATTGGAGCCTATCCCCAGACACGTTTGATGTTAGACAACGTTTAAAGCAAAACTCGCCTGTTGAGAATCCAACTAATATTGCGGGTTACACATTAACAACAACCATGATTGATGTGTCGGAAACCTTACTTGATAAGCCTGGTGGATATCTTTCTAACGACATTACGCCTCCTGGCATCTTTTTAGATAACATGCCCGCATGGGAATTCGGTGCGCTGGAAATGGTGCGAGACCTTGCACTCTCTATGCGTAAAGACTTCAGCCGCTCTCAATCCCAATCTATTGAAAATCCATACCTTACAAAAGCTCACCCTAAGTTTAATATGGATCACAAAAGCTGGGCGTTGCCTTCTTCTGAATCGAGTTACTCTGACGGTATAGAGCTTCTAAAAAAATACCGTGACGAGCTAGCGAATACCCGAAACACTGACAGCCAGTTTTATACTCGCGCAGACAACTTGCGCGAATGGTTGAAACAGGTAGAAAAACGGTTGGGTAGTTATTCACAAAGACTTAGTGCCAGCGTAGGATCGGCTAGATTGAACACTGACCTGGCGGGTGACTCGAATGCAAAGCAGTCTTCTCCTGTAGCCAGCCAGCGTGTAGTTAAAACGAGTTGGTGGAAACTAGACGATAATTTCTATGAGGCACGCGGTGCTACGTGGGCTTTACTTCATTTTCTAAAAGCCGTGGAAATTGAATTTTACGACGTATTGGAAGATAAGAATGCATTGGTTAGTCTTCAGCAAATTATTCGTGAACTGGAAGCGACACAGCAGTCGGTATTCAGTCCAATGATTTTAAATGGTAGTGGATTTGGCATGTTAGCGAACCATTCTTTGGTAATGGCAAACTATATTTCTCGTGCAAACGCTGCTTTAATTGAACTTTCAGAACTTCTTAATCAAGGATAATTAATGAAAAAGGGTCTTATAGCTGCCGCATTGGGATGCGCATTAGTTTCAGTTTCATCTCATGCAGACACTATCGCAGGCGTATATGTTGGAGCCCAAGTATGGCAAACCGACACGCAGGGCGGTTTTGCTGATAGCAACAACACCGCTGACTTTAACTTTGATGATGAGACCAATACGGCGCTATACATTGCCTTTGAGCATCCTGTACCGTTTTTACCTAATGTAAAAGTAAATCACACGACATTAGATAACTCGGGCACCACAACGCTTCAGTCTGAATTCACTTTCGACGGTGAATTATTTACTGAAAGCACCACGGTTAATACAGATGTAGAGCTTGATGCTACAGATTTCATTTTGTACTACGAGTTATTCGATAACGATCTAGTGAGCTTTGACTTAGGTGTTAATGCAAAGTACATCGACGGCGCACTGTTCGTTGTGGATAGAGCGAGTGACACAAGCGGATCTGCAGAGTTCTCTGGTATTGTTCCAATGGCTTACTCAAAGGTTCAGCTAGGTTTACCGTTTACAGGTTTATCAGCATACTTTGAAGGAAGCTATTTGTCGTTCGACGACCATGAGCTCAGTGATTATCAAGCTGCAATTCAGTACTCGTTTATTGAAAGTTTAGCGGTTGATATGACGCTTCAGGTGGGTTACAGAAATGTAACGGTAGATATTGAAGACCTTGATGATGTGTACGCTGACATGGAATTTGATGGTGTATTCGCAGGGCTAGAACTTCACTTCTAAGCCTCAACTACGGATTTTAAAGGGCGAGGCTGCGATTGCAGCCTCGCCCTTTTTTGTTGCTTCTCGCCCAAATTCAATTGTGTTATTACCTATTCGCACAGTCATTAGCACTTTCAGTAATAAAAAAGTTTCATTTATTCTTTTCTCTTCTTGAAGAAAGCCGTTAGCCTTAGCGCCATTGATAAAAGGCTAAAAGACTATGTCACAAGATTCTAATTCGAACTCAGCGCCAGGCGCGGTATTAAACGAACAGCAGTGGAATGCAATAACGCAAGCCATTGCAGGCTTAAATCGTGATCAACTTACTTGGGTAAGTGGTTATGCTGCGGGCATGGCTGCTGCACAAGGTGGTTCGGTTGCACCAATGATGCAAGGCACTCCTGCAGTAGCGGGTGACGCGCCAACGCTTACTATTTTGTACGGTTCACAAACCGGTAATGCGAAAGGTGTTGCAGCGCAGTGTCAAGCGAAAGCAGAAGAAGCGGGCTTTAATAGCAAGCTGGTTAGCATGGCAGATTACAAGCCACGTAACTTGAAAGCAGAAACTCACGTTGCGGTATTTGTTAGTACCCATGGTGAAGGTGATGCACCAGACGATGCTATTGAGCTACATGAATTCTTGGCTGGCAAAAAAGCCCCGAAGCTTGCTGATACCAAATATGCAGTTTTGGGTTTAGGTGACAGTAGTTACGAGTTTTTCTGCCAAACGGGTAAAGACTTTGATGAACGCTTAGGTAAGCTTGGCGGTAAAGCTATTGTAGAGCGTCTGGACTGCGACGTTGATTATGAAGCGGAAGCCGAAGCATGGCTGAGCAAGCTCATCGACTCGCTAAAAGACGATTTTAGTGCAGCTCCGCAAGCAGCGGTAGCGGCGCAAACTGGCGCGGCGGTGCAGGGTGTAGCAGCGCAAACTTACACCAAAAAAGCGCCGTTTAAAGCGACCTTAATTGACGCACAAAAAATCACAGGTCGTGATTCTGTTAAAGATATACGCCATATTGAAATAAGCCTTGAAGATAGCGGAATCACCTACAAGCCAGGTGATGCGCTTGGTGTATGGTTTAAAAATGCAGCATCTCTAGTGTCGGAGCTTATTAGTATCTTGTCACTAAACGGCAATACAGAAGTGTCTGTGGCTGACGCGACCATGTCACTCACCGAAGCATTAACGTCGAAGCTTGAATTAACCTTAAGTTACCCTAATTTCATTAAGTCATATCAAGAGGCGACAGGCTCTGAATCATTGGCTACATTGATGGAAGATAAAGCGCAGCTGCGTACCTACATGGCCGAACGTCAAATTATTGATATTGTGCGCGACCATCCGGGTAAGTTGTCTGAACAACAGCTTGTAGATGCTTTGCGACCGCTAACGCCTCGCTTGTACTCGATAGCATCAAGCCAAGCCGAAGTGGAAGAGGAAGTACATTTAACCGTAGCTCACGTTGACTATGAAGCGTTTGGACATCGTCATCAAGGCGGCGCATCTGGCTTTTTGTGTGAATATCTAGAAGAAAATGGCGACGTAGAAGTGTTCGTAGAAAGTAACGATAACTTCCGTTTGCCCGCTGATCCAAATACGCCAGTGATCATGGTCGGCCCGGGTACGGGTATTGCACCGTTTAGATCGTTCATGCAAGAGCGTGACGTACAAGGCGCAGAAGGCAAAAACTGGTTGTTCTTTGGCAACCCACATTTCACGCAAGATTTTCTATATCAAGTGGAATGGCAAGGCTACGTTAAAGAAGGCCTGCTAGACAAAATTACGCTGGCATTTTCTCGTGACCAAGAGGAAAAAGTATATGTTCAGCACCGTTTACTAGAAAACGGTAAAGAGGTGTATGAATGGCTAGAGCAGGGCGCACACTTCTATGTGTGTGGCGATGCAATGCACATGGCGAAAGATGTAGAGAACGCCCTAATTAGTATTGTGCAAGAGCACGGCGGTAAATCTGAAGCCGATGCAAAAGCCTATGTTGTAGAGTTACGTAAAGCGAAACGTTATCAGAAGGATGTCTATTAATGAGTAACGAAAAATCACCATTTATCGTTGAGGGCAAACTGGCTGACAACGAGCGTTTAAAGCGTGAAAGTAATAATTTGCGTGGCACCATCACTACCGATCTTAAAGATGATCTTACTGGTGGTTTCACCGCTGATAACTTCCAGCTTATTCGCTTTCACGGTATGTACCAACAAGACGATCGTGATATTCGCGCTGAGCGTGCAAAGCAGAAACTTGAGCCGCTTCACAATGTGATGTTGCGTGCCCGTTTACCTGGTGGTGTTATTACGCCTGACCAATGGTTAGCGATTGATAAGTTTGCAGCCGATCACACCATGTACGGCAGCATTCGTTTAACAACCCGTCAAACTTTCCAGTTTCACGGTGTGTTAAAGCCTAAGATTAAGTCCATGCACCAAATGCTAAACAAGGTAGGCATCGACTCTATTGCTACGGCAGGCGACGTAAACCGAAACGTACTATGTACGTCAAATCCGGTTGAATCTGAGCTTCACCTTCAGGCATTTGAATGGGCGAAGAAGATAAGTGAACACTTACTACCTAAAACCCGCGCGTATGCTGAAATTTGGTTAGACGGTGAAAAAGTCGAAACGACTGAAAAGCCTGTAGAGCCTATTTTGGGTGATAACTATTTACCGCGTAAGTTTAAAACGACGGTGGTGATTCCTCCGCAAAACGATGTAGATGTTCACGCGAATGATCTTAACTTTGTTGCGATTGCTGAAAATGGACAGCTAGTTGGCTTTAACGTACTTGTCGGTGGTGGTCTTGCGATGACTCACGGCGACAAGAGTACGTATCCACGAAAAGCGTCTGATTTCGGATTTATTCCGCTTGAAAACACGCTAGACGTTGCCGCAGCGGTTGTAACAACTCAGCGTGATTGGGGGAACCGTGTTAATCGTAAGAACGCGAAAACCAAATATACGTTAGAGCGTGTTGGGGTAGACAACTTTAAGGCTGAAGTTGAAAAACGCGCAGGCGTGACTTTCCAAGACAGCCGTTCGTATGAATTTACGGGCCGTGGCGATCGCTTTGGCTGGGTTGAAGGTATTGACGGTAAATATCACCTGACCGTATTTATTGAGAACGGCCGTATTTTAGATTACCCAGGTAAAACGCTAAAAACAGGCTGTGCCGAAATTGCGAAGATCCACAAAGGTGATTTCCGCTTAACGGCAAACCAGAATTTGATTATTGCCGGTGTAGCGCCGCAAGACAAAGACAAAATTGAAGCATTAGCCCGCGAACATGGCTTAATAGCGCCATCGATTTCTAACCAGCGACTTGACTCAATGGCCTGTGTTGCATTGCCAACCTGTCCGTTAGCCATGGCAGAAGCTGAGCGCTACTTGCCAGATGCCGTTACGGAATTAGAAGGTTTGCTTGCCAAACACGGATTGGAAGAAGACAGCGTAATCTTCCGTGTAACAGGCTGCCCGAATGGCTGTGGTCGCGCGATGTTGTCTGAGGTTGGCTTAGTAGGTAAGGGCCCAGGCAAATACAATTTGCATTTGGGTGGAAACCGAGAAGGTACACGTATTCCACGTATGTATCGAGAAAACATAAGCGAACAGGAAATCATGGTAGAACTAGATTCACTGTTTGGCCAGTGGGCCAAAGATCGTGAAGCGGGTGAAGCCTTTGGTGATTACGTTGTTCGCGCTGGTGTTGTAAAACCAGTAGTAGACTCCGCACGGGATTTCTATGACGAATAATACAGCGATTAAGCAGCAACCACTAACGCTTGATATCAGTAAGGAAGCCCTTGCTGATATCAATGAAACGTTAGAGAAAATGACAGCGCAGGAGCGAGTAGCTTGGGCGCTGGACAACTTGCCTGATACTCATATTGTGTCTTCAAGCTTTGGAGCACAATCGGCGGTTATGCTGCATATGCTTACCCAAGCACAACCGGATATTCCTGTTGTGCTTACCGACACAGGTTATCTTTTTCCTGAGACGTATAAGTTCATTGATGAACTTGTAGAAAAGCTCAATTTAAATTTGCATGTGTACAGCGCAGAGATGTCTTCTGCGTGGCAGGAAGCGCGCTTTGGCAGACTTTGGGAACAAGGCATCGAAGGTATTGAGAAATACAATAAGATGAACAAAGTTGAGCCAATGCAGCGCGCCTTACGTGACCTGAAAGCAGGTACGTGGTTTGCAGGTTTGCGTAGAAGCCAATCAGATACCAGGGGAAAGCTTCCAGTTCTACAAAAAGTAGGGCAGCAGTTTAAACTTTACCCGATCATTGATTGGAGCAACAAAGACTTACATTACTACCTGAAAGATAACGACTTGTCTTATCATCCGCTTTGGGAGCAAGGGTATGTATCCATCGGTGATTGGCATACCACGCAGTCGCTCCAAGAAGGAATGAGTGAGCAAGACACGCGCTTCTTCGGTTTGAAACGCGAGTGTGGATTACACGAATTTGGTGATGGTATTTAACTCACGTTAAATACCTCGCCTAACACCGACTTAATGCTGGTTAAATACGCTTCATTAGGCGATTTAGTCACTAATTTATACAGCTCACTGCCAATCGAAGTGAACTTGTAATACACCAAAGCAACCCCCGACGTTTTACTGGTTAATGAAATATTTTCATTTACGCATCGCCAGGTTACTTGCTGACCTTCATCGTATTCGGCGCTTTCAATTTCGCTGGTATAAATCAACTTCATCTCTTGCAAAGACAACAGATCAGGGTAACTCAACCCTACGTTGGCTAAGTTAATTTGCTCAGGAACAGGGCGTCTCAATAGTGAAAGCAAGCCTTTGCGTTTGTGATACCCCACAAGAATACGCGGGACCGCATCGTTATTTCTTCTACTCGCAACATTCACAGCCTTATTGAATACTTGTGCATCCCTATGCGTTAGCGTCTTTAATAGCTGCAATGTACGAAGGGAAAAACTGCCCGGGCGAGCCACCTCAACGGCAAAAATCTTTCCCCATAATTCCTGCATGGGCGGGCTGTAAATTTCCTCAGCCATGGTACTAAATGCGAAAAACCAGTCGGGATCAAGATTATCGCTAGTTTGTTCGTTGATCGTCACATTTAATGCTATATTTAATACAGCTTGAAGATTGCTCGCTTTTTGGGTTTCTAATATTTGTTTTCTTCTTTCTAGTGCATGCTTTTGCTTTTTAGGATCAGGGGACATCATAGAGGGGCTTATACCCACTCTGGCAAACCAGGAAAGCATGCGTTGGCGACTAGCATCGGTTTTCACTGCGTTGCTGGCCGCTTTTTCAGCCGCGGGCGATTCGGCTGTCACCTTTACAGTCTTCTCTTCCGTTTCCTGTGGTTTTTTTACCTCAGGGGAAAAGTGCTGGGATGTAATCTTCATAAATGCTTAAATGATCGAATGTAAAATGGCATGTAACATGAGAGCACTATTGCATTGCGTAACCCATTTATCAATGTAATCGTTGCCTTAATACAATGAGTAGCGCATTCTTGTTTTGTTTGTATCGAGGAAATGAGCGGTAATGTCGGCAATGGATTACGATAACGACGAATTAATTTTTTTAGATGATGATGGTTCAGTTGAAGAGCAAACCTTATTGGGCAAAGACTGGAACATTCTTATTGTCGATGACGATGAAGAGATTCACACCGTAACGCGTCTCGCGCTATCTGATCTCATCGTAAACGATCGCAAATTAAACTTCATCCACGCTTATTCAGCAAAACAAGCCAAAGAAATGCTGCACGAATATGGCAACAGCATTGCCATAATTTTACTTGATGTCGTTATGGAGACTGATGACGCGGGTTTTGATGTTGTTAAATACATCCGCGAAGGCATGAAGTTAGTTGAACCTCGAATTATCTTACGTACGGGCCAGCCCGGCTACGCTCCTGAAGAGCAAGTCATTAAAGTTTACGATATCAATGACTACAAAACCAAAACAGAACTTACTCGCGCCAAATTACTAACTACTATCATTTCCTCACTACGCTCTTATCAGCAAATTGTAACGATTAGTCAAAGCCGTGCTGGTTTAGAGAAAATAATCACCTCTTCAGCCAACTTGTTTGAAGAACATTCGGTGAAAGAGTTCTGCGAAGGTGTAGTTACCCAGATTAGTTCGCTTATTGGTTTAGACTCCGAAGGTTTATTGTGCGCAAGAGCGGGTTCTTTGCTAGACCGAGAGGACGAAGAGGTTTACGTGCTTGGCGCTGCGGGTGAGTATGCGAAATTTATAAACCAGCCTGTGTTCACGCTTAAAAACCTTGAAATTGAAGAAAATATTAGTCGGTGCCTACGTCTTAAAAAGCACATTTTTGAGCCTAGTTGCTCTGTGCTGTATATCAGCCGCGCTGGTTTTGAAGCTGCCGTATTTGTTCGACAAACCCACGAGATTAGTGAGCTAGACAAGCACTTGCTTGAGGTTTTTCTATCCAGTATTTCAGTGGGATACGAAAACGTTAATCTTTTCCATGAATTGAGAAATGCGGCGTTCAGAGACTGGTTAACCCGTCTGCCAAACCGCAATGAGTTTATCAATATGCTCGATAAACCTCATTTGTTTGCCGGAGAAAACTATAGCGTAGCCCTTATCGATGTAAATCACTTTTCCGATATAAATGATGGTTTAGGGCAAGAAGTCGGCAATGAATTGTTGCGAGCTATAAGCGATCGCTTTCAATCTTCTTTCGATAGCATAGTGAAAAAAGGCCGCATAGGTGCTGATGTATTTGGACTTATTGGTCCCGACGATCTGGTATGCCCTAAAACCATCAACAACATTTTCCAATCTTCGTTTCAGGTCGGTGATCACACCCTTCCGGTAAACATCACCCTGGGATTGTGCAAATTAGACAATAAGCGCCACATCGGCATTGAGATTTTAAAGCGTACCAATATTGCGCTAAACCGAGCAAAGAAAAACCTCACCGATAACTTTGAATATTACGCCAAAGACATCGAAGATCAGACGACTTGGCGTCTAGATATGATTCGCCAACTCAGAAGCGACTTTGCAGCAAGAAAGCTGGAATTGTGGTTTCAGCCGCAAGTGGACTTGCTGAATGAAAAAGTGGTTGGCATGGAAGGCTTACTACGCTGGCCCAACGGGGAAGGGGGATACATTTCTCCCGCCGTATTTGTGCCACTTGCTGAGTATTCAGGTCTTATCGTTGATATCGGTGAATGGGTATTAGAAGAATCATGCCGTCGTCTTCAGGAATTGAAAGAAAAAGGCTACGGCCATCTAAGAGTTGCCGTTAACATCTCTATTCCGCAGTTCCGCGACAGGTTATTTGTAGAAAAAGTTAAGCAGGCACTATCTAACGCCAACTGCGACCCAAGCCTTTTAGAGCTAGAAATAACAGAAAGCGTGGTGATGGATGAGCCGCAAATTGTAATAGATGCATTGCGTTCGTTAAAAGAATTTGGGGTGAAAATAGCCATTGATGACTTTGGAACAGGCTTTTCCTCCATGAGTTATATACAGCAGCTCCCGTTAGATCGATTGAAGGTCGATCGTTCTTTTGTCAAAGACATTAAACCGGGTGCAAGCGCAGTGCTTGCTGAGACCATTGTGACTTTGGGTAACAAGCTAGGCTTATTGACTATTGCCGAAGGCGTAGAAAAAAGAGAGCAGGCGAGTTACATGATAAAGCTTGGATGTGACGAAGCACAGGGCTACTTGTACGCGAAGCCTATGCCGTTCGATGCGCTTTTAGCGTTTCTGGAAGAGCACGACTAAACTTTTAATACAGATTCGACAGTGTCTCGCAACTTGGGAAGGATATCTAATTCAAACCAAGGGTTTTTAGCGAGCCACCTGTTGTTTCTTCCTGACGGGTGGGGCAGTACGAAATGTGTTTCAGTCGGACTGCGTACAGCTTCAGTTAACGTTTTGTGTTGCGGTAAATAATACTGTTGCGAGTAACGTCCCACGTAAAGCGTTACTTCAGGTTTTAAATAAAGAAGAAAGTCATTATGCCAAGCGGGAGCACATTCTTTTCTTGGCGGGGCATCGGCTCCATTTTTATAACCTGGAAAGCAGAAGCCCATTGGCAGCACCGAAATTAAGCGTGGGTTATAAAAGGTCTCCCTCGAGACAGACAACCAATCGCGTAACCGATCTCCGCTGGGATCATCAAACGCAATGTTGCGTTCATGAGCTTTCAACCCCGGTGCTTGCCCAATAATAAGCACTTTAGTTGAAGGTGCAGTGCTAAATATGGGGTTGGGTTGATGCGGTAGGTGAGGGGCACACAGTCTACAATTTCTCGCTTTAACCACCAGTGCATCGTGGCCTTTCACATTTTTCTCCAAATATTTCTCTTTGTCATACTTTTGTCACAAAACTATGATCTCAGTTTGACTATCTTATGTATATACAGTATGTTTAATAGTGACAGTAGTAGACTGTAACACAGGAGAAGAAACATGCGTAAAGTAGTACTAACCCTAGCTCTATCAGCGGCCTTTGGTATTGCGCATGCGGAATCTGGTGATAACCAGCTTTTCGATTGCATGGATGCGAAAACATTCGAAATGAATAACCAATGTATGTCTGACAAAATCGGCAATAACATTCGTTTCCGTGATGCACAAGCAAAGTTGATCGACATTGCAAGCGATAGTCAGGGTGACTACGCCATTGCAACAATGACGTTCGATCAAGAAAATATGCACATCGACATCGTAGCACATAAAGATTCGCTTAACGCGCTTGCTGCGAACCGTAACTAAATTCTTAGTTAACGCATATTAAGCCGGCGACAATCTCGCCGGCTTTTTTGTGTCCGTTAGAAAATTCTATTAAGTCCATTAATAGCAGCAACTCGATAAGCTTCTGCCATGGTTGGATAGTTAAACGTAGTGTTAACGAAGTAATCTATGGTATTGCCTTCGCCCTTTTGCTGCATGATCGCTTGGCCGATGTGAACAATCTCGGAGGCACGTTCACCGAAACAATGAATGCCCAAGATTTCTTTAGTTTCGCGATGAAACAAGATTTTCAGACTTCCTGTCTGCGTTGACGCGATTTGGGCTCTGGCCAAATGTTTGAACTGAGCTCTTCCCACTTCATAAGGCACTTTCGCTGCAGTAAGCTCTTGCTCTGTTTTACCAACAGAACTTATTTCTGGGATTGTGTATATGCCTGACGGAATATCTTCTACCAATGCCGAATGTGTTTTTATGCCAAGCATAGCTTCAGCGGCAAAGCGACCTTGGTTATAAGCCGCAGATGCTAAACTTGGATAGCCAATGACATCGCCGACTGCAAATACATTGTCTACGTCAGTTTGATAATTTTCATTAACCTTGAGTTGGCCTCTGCCATCGGCTTTTAAACCAATATTCTCGAGTCTAAGTGTATCTGTATTACCCGTTCTTCCGTTAGCAAACAAGAGACAATCTGCGCGCATACGCTTGCCCGACTCTAAGTTTAAAATAACCGAGTCATCGGTAGCTTCAACCGAAGAATAGGCTTCATTGTGCCGGATGAGTACGCCATTGTTCCACAGGTGATAACTGAGTGCGTCTGATATCTCGTCATCAAGAAATGACAGTAAGCGATCGCGCATGTTAACGAGGTCAACTTTTACGCCTAGTCCTCTGAAAATACTGGCATATTCAGAGCCAATGACCCCAGCGCCATAGATAATTATTGATTTGGGATCGTGATCTAAAGATAGGATAGTGTCTGAGTTATAAATACGCGGGTGATTAAAGTCGATGTCTTTAGGACAATAAGGACGCGACCCTGTGGCAATAGCAATTTGGCCTGCAGTGACAGTATCTTTAGAGCCATCTTTACGGGTTATCTCTAACGTATGCGCATCTACGAAACTGGCTTCGCCGTGAAATAGCGTCACACGATTTCTGTCGTAGAAAGAAGAGCGAAGTCGAGTTTGGCTTTTTACCACACCGCTAGCATGGCGCATGATGTCAGAAAACGTAAGACTCTTACTTAAGTGGTTGTCGGCAAACAAGGGAGAAGAGTTATATTCAATAAGACGACTTACTGAGTGACGAAGCGCTTTCGATGGAATGGTTCCCCAATGGGTACAACCCCCTCCCACTGCCTCGTAGCGCTCAACAACCGCCACTTTTTTTCCGGCTTTGGCAAGCTGCATTGCAACGCCTTCACCACCAGGACCTGTGCCAATAACGATAGCGTCGTAATGATACGACGGGGCTTTGGTTTTTTGCTTCGTTGCCATCTTACTTTCCCATGTTGTTACTTTTGTAATGCGATGTCACCACTAGATTAGCCGCAATACAAAATGAATGATTCTGGTTTTAGTATAACGACCTTATCCAACTATAGAATAAAAAAAAACCACATAAGCAGACACTTATGTGGTTCTTAGCGTTCAAACGTATAAAAGAGGGCGTTAATTTACGCCATTTGCAATGACAAACTATGTAACTGTGTCCATTTCTCTTTCTGTACAGCAAATGCGTGTTTCAGCTCTTTGTACTTGTATGCAAGCTCAAGCCCTTCGATACTGCGCTTTAGGGTGCGTTGTTTAACGCGCATAACACGTTTTTTCGTGGCGTAGTATTCACTCATGCGCTGCATTAACAAGTCGTATTCTTCTTGAATGGTATGCATCATTTCTTCAGCATTAGGCAGTAGCGATACTTTTTCACTTGCTCTTTGCAGCTGCATTGCTGCTAACGCTTTCTCGATGCGCTCTTCTGGCACTTTGCGAAGGTTGGATGTCAGTCCTACCAGTGATAATCCCTTAATAAGCCATTTTGTAGGATCAAACTGATACCAGCGAATGCCATTACGATAGTCGTACTCAAAGATGTGATGGTAATTGTGATAACCTTCACCAAAGGTAAAAAACGCAAGAATACCGTTATCTCGTGCTGTGTTCTTATCGGTGTAAGGCTGGCTACCCCAAAAATGAGCAAGAGAATTGATAAAGAAGGTTACGTGATGCACTAGCACCAGGCGAAGTACACCGGCTACCAAGATCATGCCTAATACGTCACCATTTAAATAGCCCAGAAGACCTGTGATACCAAAGTTGGCCGCCAGCACGATGGGCAAATAGTAGTTATGCTGCCACATCACCACTTTATCTTTTTGAAGATCTTTACAGTTACTGTAGTCATCGTAACGTTTGGCCTGATACTCACGCAACATCCAGCCGATATGCGCAAACCATAGCCCTTTCTTGGCAGAGTAGGGGTCTTTGTCGTTATCATCAACATGACGATGATGAACGCGATGATCTGACGACCAGTGCAAAATACTATTTTGCAGCGCCATAGCGCCACCAATCGCAAGGATCACACGAACAACCACATTGGCGTCGTAAGTTTTATGCGACCATAAGCGGTGGTAGCCGGCAGTTATAGACATACCGGTAAAGTAAAATAGGAATATAGCCGCACCGATTTCTGCCCAATCGATGCCTTGATACGCCACCCATAGCGGCACACCAATAAACGCAATTGCGCCAGATATAATAAATACCAGCACATTAGTAAGGATAAGAGGAGGTTTTTTCATTTTATACAACTTGGCTTACAACTGTTCGCTAATTTATCGTTTTACGAGGCTTCAGGCAAGCAAAACCCAGATTAGTTCTGCTTACATGTGTAAAGTTTAATTATAGTAAAGCTACGCTGAAGCGCTCGTTAATTGTGGCTTTTTCTGCTTAATGCTTGTTTATAAAAGAGATGATTCTGTTTCTCTTTCCCCACTGGTGTGTGTTGCGATAAACTACACATGCTAGTCTTTGATGTACGAAGTTTGATTGCGTTAATGGCTATACAGATGACGTAAGGGCTTCAACCCTAAGTGCTAAAAATCATCAAGCCGTTCAGAGCTAATCAACCTATGGTGCGAATGTGAGTCGACAAGAACAGAAATTAAAAACCCGCCAAAATATCATTCATGCTGCGTTTTCTTTGCTCGATGAAAACCGCAGCTTATCGGCAATCAGCTTGCGTGAAGTTGCCCGAGAGGCAGGTATAGCACCTACGTCTTTTTACCGACACTTTAAAGATATGGACGAATTGGGTTTAACGCTGGTGGATGAAGCCGGTTTAGCATTGCGGCAGCTTATGCGTCAGGCAAGGCGGCGGATAGCCTCTGGAGGCGGCGTAATACATACTTCTGTTGAAACCTTCATGGAATTTATTGCGGCAAATACAAACGTATTTCGTTTATTACTACGCGAGCATACTGGTACGTCGTCGGCTTATCGGTTGGCAGTATTTAGAGAGATTCAACACTTCATCGACGAGTTGACCGACTACATTATTGAACAGCAGGGCGTAGAATACGCATGCGCGCAGCTTCAAGCTGATGCTATGGTAAGGCTCGTATTCAGTGCTGGGGCAGAGGCATTAGAAGCAGACGATAAACTTCGCCGAGAAATCGGTGAGAGAGTGAAAGCGCAGCTTCGCTTCGTTCAAGTAGGTGCAACGCAAAAAAGCGTATAATTGAATTAGTGGTTTAAGTCCACATCGTTTGCTCTAATCAAAGCCACCTTATTTTAATACGTCTTCATAGGCCTTTGTGACTCCAAAGGCCTTGTCAATTTGTACCAAAACTAGCTTTTGCGTGTAAGTAAAACGCCCGCCTCAATGTGATGAGTAAACGGGAATTGATCGAATAGTGCCGATTGAGCAACGTCGTGAGTTTCACTTAAAAGCTCAAGATTTTGCGCCAGCGTTTCAGGGTTACACGAGATATACACGATATTATCGTAATCCTGAATCATTCTAAGCGAGTCTTCATCTAACCCAGCTCTTGGTGGGTCAACCAATACAGTTGTGAAATTATATGTACTTAGATCAATGCCTTCTAAGCGACTAAACGTACGTTCACCTTTCATAGCCTGAGTGAATTCTTCAGCGGCGAGTCTTACGATCTTCACATTATTAAGCTGATTTTGTTCAATATTAAACTGCGCAGCTTGTACAGAGGGCTTGGCTATTTCGGTCCCCACAACATTATCGAAGTGAAGCGCTAGCGGCAGTGAGAAGTTACCTGCACCGCAATACATCTCCAGTAAATCGCCAGAGAGCGGCTTTACGCAATCTAGTGCCCATTCAATCATGCTACAGTTCACTTCGGCATTGGGCTGAGTGAAGCTATTTTCGATATGCTTAAATATGAACTCTTTGCCATTAACGGGTAAGCGCTCAATAACAAAATCGTTGTCGATTATAAGCTTTTGTTTTCTCGCACGGCCGATGATGTTTACTTTCGGAAAGTGAGCCTCGAGTTTCGCCTTTAATTCTTTTGCAGCCTCTTGCCACTTCTCATCTAGTTGACGATGGTATAAAAGACTGATAACAAGCTCGCCAGATAGTGCAGAAAGATAATCGATTTGAAAAAGCTTCTTTCTTAGCGCTTCATTTGGTCTTACTTCTTTTAACAACAGCGCCATAGCATCGTTTATTGCTTTACAAGCAGGAGGAAAGCTATCTACGCGATACTTTTCTTTTGTTTCCTGGTTGAACATGATGTGAAACAAATCATCGCCCTCATGCCATACTCTAAATTCGGCGCGCATACGGTAGTGCGTTGGTTGCGATGGAAATACGGTTAAGTTAGGCGCATTGAACGGAGAAAGTAACGCAGTAAGACGTTCTACTTTTTCGTCCAACTGAGCTTGATAGCGTTGTTGTTCGGTCGCGGTCATAAAATTCTCCATTCAATGTTGAGGTCGCGAATTGTAGTCCCTTATAAAATAACTGCAACAAGCGCTATCTACTTCTACATTATTATTAGGAACGACCCAGTAAAAAAAGCTGTATTAAAATTAAACAATACTGATTCTTTGCCGATAATAAGATTGAGGATAGTGAGGATCAAATTATGAACGTGGGTCAAATTAAGGCTTTTATGGGCGACCAGAAGGTCGATCAAAAAGCAGATCAAAAGGCATCAGTTCACCCGAACGAAATGTTGAAAAAGCAGTTACAGCAAGACGGATTGCAGCAAGCGGCTGAGTTTTCTAAACAACAAGCGGCATCAGTATCTGTTTCCAGTAGCCAAACTAGCATCGGCTTACGTGTGGTGAGTAGCAGCCTTAACCAAGCGTTAGTTATAGATGGCCAAAAGCCACAAGAAGCCAAAGAGAAAAGCATTGAAGATAAGTCGAACAGTTTGTTCGACTTTGAAAAAGTTGCCAGAAACGTACTTAAGTTCGTAGGTGGCGTCATTAGAGGTGCGGCAAACGGTGGTGCCAGCGAAGAAAAGCTTAATGGCTTATTTAGCCAAGCGAGAGAAGGCGTAAGCCGTGGATTCGCTATGGCTGAAAAAGACCTCGCTGGTTTTATGAATGAAGAGATTGAGCAAGGAATGACAAAAAGCCGCGATCTCATCGATACAGGAATAAACGATCTGGAAACTGACATATTTGGTCGCCAGCAGCCGAACGCTTTAACGCTTTCGTCCTTAAACGCGGTAGCTGCATCGGATGAGAAAAGCGGAAGCTTGCTGATTCGAACTAAAGATGGCGACGAAGTGAGTTTTAGTTTTGAGAGTCTTCGCTCGTTCCAAGCATCTCAACAACTTAATTTCCAAGCACAGGCATCTCAGGAGCAATCAGGCGGTAGTGGCGAGCAAGGTGAAAACAATTTTTCAGCGTCATACCAACAACAAACTTCGTACCAATACTATGAGCGAAGCGGTATTAGCTTTTCATTAAAAGGCGAGCTTGATGAAGATGAGTTAGAGTCGATAGCTGATTTGGTTGGTCAAGTTCAGGATCTCGCCGACACCTTTTACAGTGGTGACATCGACAAAGCATTTGAAGAAGCGTTAAGTTTAGGCTTTGACGATAAAGAGTTAGTTGGCTACGCGTTACAGTTAAATAGAACAACACAGACCGAAGTGCTAAAGACGTATGAGAACATCCAACATTACAATGAAGACAAAAGCGATAATTCGAAGTTTGGAAATGTGGTTAGCCCTATAGCGCAATATCTAGAAAAGATGATGGATACTTTTGCTAATGCCGAAAGTACGTTAGGAAGTAACGAAGACTATAATACCTTAATAGGTGGGTTGATTAATGAGATGAAAGACGTGCAGGTGCCAGATCTTGTATCTGCTATAAATAGGTTTCATGCTTTCAATCAAACGTTACTTAATGGGCTTCCTCAATCTGCTGAGACAAGTGAATAACTAACTATTTGCTAATATAAAAGCCCGGTAGCGAAAGCTAACCGGGCTTTTTTATAGCCTATAAACCGTACTCACAAAATTATGCGTGTTCGACTTTGTCCTTTGCAGGACGAACTTTTAGGGTTCGCTCCTGAAAGATTGAGTCGTTAGTTTTATCGATAACGCTGTTTAAGTCGTCAGTTACAACTTCGATAAAACCGTATCCTTTTCTTTTTCCAGTTTTACGATCCTTCATTAAGCGAACCGACTGTACTTCAATAAAGCTACTGAAGTATTCCTTTACTGCGTTCTCGTTTGCTCTATAAGGCAAATTACCCACATATAAAGTTTCTACTGATCCGTCATTAGAATGTGCTCTGGCATCTGAGGAAGATGGACTTTGAATAAGAGACGCTAGCCAAGGAGTAACGATACCGCTGATCAGCAGAGCTGCTGAGACGGTCAGTGGAACATGGACGTTTAAACTAGCAGAAGAAAATAACAAGTAACCTGCAATTGCAAAAATAGCGCTAATAACAGCGCATTGAATAAAGCCTACTTTCATATACCTACCTTTCTATTGTTTATTATGGTGTTGGAGGCTGTATATAGTTTACTCATTTGTAACAAATTGAACAATAAAATGTGAAAAAACTAGTCTAAAGATGGATTGAGTCGCTAGAAATGATGCAGAAATGAGCGGTTAACACCAAAAGTGGCTTAAAAAGCAAAAAAATCCAATTTAAGTGTTGATCTTTCACAAGAGGTATCTATAATGCGCTCCACGTTCTGAGGGGGCTTCGAGAAAAACAAAGCCAACTCAGCAACAAGTGCGAAACCAAGTTTTCAAACAAATGAAAAGTTTAAAAACATGGTTGACATCGAAAATAAACGATGTAAAATGCGCACCTCACTCGAGCAGGGTGAGTCACTAAGAAGCAACGGCTTTTAGTGAATGTTCTTTAAAAATTTAGACAAGACAATCTGTGTGGGCACTCGTTAAGAGTGTCACAACGACGATTCATATTTCGATATATTTAATTGAAGAGTTTGATCATGGCTCAGATTGAACGCTGG
>NZ_JAKREY010000020.1:0-74078 GCF_022348265.1 Alteromonas sp. Cnat3-28 | reverse complement strand
TTTTATAGCTGACAAGCGATACGACTTTGTTCACAATAGATAGGGCATTCATGACTGTTTGGCCTCAGTGAAGTTTGGCGATTGATCTGATCACCAAACGTCATGAATGTTCCTATCTTTTTTATCTCGCTGATATCGTTATATTATTTGTGGGGATACCTCAGGGTCAGAGTACATTAGTACGGTAATAGAGCTAGCGGTAAACAGCTAGAAAAGTACTCTGACCCCATTATTTTTATGCAGAGTTGTTGTTTGGTACTTATACTGAGTTATTAGTCATTTAATAATACTTAGAAACCCTAATGCCAAAGCAGTACTCTACAAAGCCTGAATCATTTGGCGAAGTTACATCGGCCTTGCAAAAAGCTGGCTTCAAAATTCTGCTGGTTTTTTCTTTACTCATCTTAGCGGTAATCGTCATAGCACAACCCCAAAATGTGTATGTGGCAGTATTTTTCGGCCTGTCTTGGTGTGCAATTTCGGTAGCGGGAATTATCTTTTCTAACTACAAAGAACCTTTGGCGAAATTGTGGGCAATACTCACCATTCCCGTCGCGCCTTACCTTGTAATAAGCAATGGGCTCATGCCCGCAACCTTAGTTCCAATTGCTACTATTTTTCCCATTTTACTGCTTTCTAATGGTTGGCGAATAAGTGCAATGGTAGTACTCGCATGCTGTACTTTTCTTGTGCCGTTTTACGAAGGGGATTATGACAAGGGCCTTTGGCTAAGGCTTTGTGTGACCAACCTTGTTGTGTCCCTTCTTATCTATGCTCTAGCGAGCCAATTAGAGAAAGCCCTTGTTGAGAGTAAAAACAAAACTCTTGAGCTAAACAGGGCGCTTGCAAGCGAAAAGCAAGCGTCGGCTGCACAATCACGATTCCTCGCCACTATGTCACACGAGATTCGCACGCCATTAAACGGTATTTTGGGATTGACCGATGTAGTGCTTTCTCATGATATTTCGGAAAGTGCACGGCCTAACCTCGAGAATATTAAGCGTTCAGGACTCTCGCTAAACCGTATTTTGAACGACATATTAGATCTTCCCAAACTGAATGCGGGAAAACTTGCGCTGGAGATCATTCCCTTTGACCTAAAAAGTACTGCCAAAGATTGCGTGGCGTTTTATGCACAATTGGCGCAGAACAAAGGTATCTCACTGAGAATAGAAGTAGATAAAACATTAAATACTTGTGTTGTAGGGGACGCAACGCGCCTTTCTCAAGTGTTAAACAACCTAGTGAGCAACGCGATAAAGTTTACGCATCAGGGCAGTGTCACTTTAGGGCTATCGAAAGGTGAAGCGTCAAAGACCCATCAATTTGTCAGATTTTCAGTTAAGGATACGGGGGACGGGATTGATGCTTCTGAACAAGAGCGCGTATTCGATGCATTTACCCAAGCCAACAGCAGCATTAATCGAATGCACGGGGGAACGGGACTTGGTTTACAGATAGTAAAAAGCTTGGTTGAAGCTATGGGCGGCACGGTTTATCTGAAAAGCGCGGTAGGTCAGGGGAGTGAATTTTATTTCGAGCTACCGTTTGAAATTGCAGATAGTGTAATTGGCGCTAAAGAACAGGAAAGCACACCGTCGTTCTCAAACCTTACTGTTTTGGTTGCAGAAGATAACGACATTAACCAGGTCGTAGCAAAATCATTGTTAGAAGACACAGGATTGAAAGTTACGCTTGCCAATAACGGTAACGAAGCAGTAGAGATTGCACTAAAGCAGCATTTCGACCTTATATTGATGGACTTACACATGCCTGAAATGAACGGCTCTGAAGCCGCTTTAGCGTTGCGAAAAGCTAACATCACTATTCCTATTATCGCGTTCACTGCTGCGGTGGTTGCCGAAGAAATAGATAAAGCGTTAGCATCCGGGATGAATGGATATCTCACAAAACCAGTCAATAAAACGGAACTACACGCTGTGCTAACTAAATACTTGGGCGGAGAAATGTCTACAGAAAGTTCCTGTATTGCTAAAGGGGAATATACAGAGTAATGTGGCTATGAAATTGTCATTAATCCGAATAAACCCCTGTTATACAATAGATAATAATAAAAGTTCGCTTGGCCCAATCAAGTAAATAGTATTACTGCGAAAAGCAAAGCGTCTTATAAAAGGATTTAAGTTTGAAGTCACAAATACATATTATAATTGCCCTGCTATTTCTTGCTTTCACAAGCCTTCCGGCTGACAGCGAAACAGGCAGCGACAGCCAGCGTTACGAATTGAAGGTAGAGAAACTCCAATCTAAAGTGCTAAACGAGCAACGAGAAGTGGTTGTTCAGCTTCCAAAAGGCTACGCCGAAAACCCCGACAAGAAATACCCCGTTATTTATCGTCTAGATGGTGCGGGAAATCTTACTATGATGAATGCAGTGCTAGAATCGCTGCAATCTCAGAATGCTGCACCGGAAGTCATTATAGTCGCCATTGAAAATACCGACCGACTTCGCGATCTATATCCCACAGCAAATGAAGATCCAAATGGGCCTGTAGGCTATGGCGGTGGCGGTGCAAACTTTCTTTCCTTTATAACCACTGAGCTTATGCCGATGGTAGAGAAGAAATATCGCGTGCATGACTTTCGAGTGATAGAGGGTGCATCAGCCGGAGGCGTATTCGCGTTATACGCACTTACCCAGAAGCCTGAGCTTTTTAACGCCGCGCTGACTTACAGTGCTGCGGTGTGGTGGAACTATGGCGCATCTGCAAAAAGTACGGTTGCATTCTTAAAATCTGCCAATCAATTAGACCACTTCATTTACACGTCTATCGGCAATGAAGGCGCGCCCATGCGCCCGTATTATAACGATATGATTTCTGGAATGCGGGCAAATCAACCTGCCGGGTTAAGATGGGAGAACGAAGCCTACGAGGGGGTTACCCACAATTTGGTCTCAGCTGCGTCGACTTTCAGCGCTTACCATCATTTGTTCTTATCAGCTTATTTAAGGCCACAGCAGTTCAGTGGAGATATTAAAAGTATTAAAGACTATTACGCCCGTGTTTCAAAGCAGCGAGGCGAGAAACTCGACGCGCCGGAATGGGTTATTCGCGAGTTAGGTTATCATTATGTGGGTAAACAAAACTACGACAAAGCCATCGCCTTGTTTAAATACGATATTGCTGAGTATCCTCAAACGCCTGACGCATATAATGGCTTAGCTTATGGTTATGAGCAGATGGGCGAGTACAAAAAAGCGCTGGAAAGCGTGAACCAAGCTTTAGCACTTTCCACGTCTGAGCACGATGGCCATCAGGTTTATGTTAATAGACAAAAACGCTTGCAGTCTTTATTGAAGGACTAAGTTATCTTGAACCATAAAAGCACATTTAAACACGTAACTTGGATCGCCACTGCGGTTTGTATGGTCGGAATGGCCTTGGGAACGAGCGGGTGCAGTACCGTCACGACGGGACAAACCGATCGCTGTATTGAGCAAGCTAATAACGCAGATGTTCATGGGGTGTACACCGCCGACGAGCAGCTAAATGCTTGCTTGGAAACTTACAAACTGCGACGTGATAAAGAAAGAACAGCAGGTGAAGCGTTTGCTGAAGACGTGCTGATCTCAGTTATTGATATTATTACCGACTAGAGCAGCTTCGATTAAGCGAAAAAACCTTCCTACGTACAGTTATAAAAACAAAGAAGGCAGAGTAATTTACTCTGCCTTCTTTGTTTTTGCTTCTCTATTAAAAGCATAAAAGCAAGCAAAGGTTAACACGTTATAGGAAGAGCCGATGCGAAATTTTTTGACTGCTGTATATGTACTTTCAATCACCGCCATAGCTAACGTTAATGCTAATCACATGCTCGATACTGTCGAAGGGCTGCAGCTTGCTAAGCAATACGATCAAAGTCGCACTGATATTAACGTAGCTGACTATTGGGTTAGTGAGAAGCTAGACGGTATTCGCGCAAGATGGAACGGTACTGAACTACTTACCCGTAATGGGAACAAGATATTCGCGCCAACATGGTTCACCGCCAACTGGCCAGAAACCACTATTGACGGCGAACTTTGGATAGGAAGAGGGGAGTTTGAACGTACAGCTTCTATTGTGCTTTCAACGATGACAAACATCGAGCTGCATTCTGTCGCTAACGCTTCATCTAGCACAGTGTCTTCAGCAGACACTATAGCCGCAGCAAATTCTCTATCTGCAAAACGCTGGGCCAAAGTTAGATTTATGGCCTTTGACATGCCTATGATGGGTGAGCCCTTTGGTCGGCGACTCAACATGCTTAACGGCCTAAGTAAATCTACACCTAATCCAACGTTTGCAGTTATCCCTCAATTTAAGCTTACGTCTATTGCTTCACTTGATGAAAAGCTGGAGCAAGTAACCCAGGAAGGCGGAGAAGGGTTAATGCTTCATCATGAACAAGCGCTGTACACATCCGGGCGAAGTGACATGTTGCTCAAAGTAAAACGCTTTGAAGATGCAGAAGGGAAAGTACTGGCATTGCTTCCGGGAAAAGGACGATTTAAGGGAATGATGGGCTCGCTTCTTATAGAAACGCGAGAAGGCATTCAATTTAAATTAGGAACAGGCTTTTCAGAAAATGAGCGCCAATCTCCACCCGCTATCGGTAGCTGGGTAACCTTTAAGTACTACGGCTTAACCAAAAATGGAAAGCCAAAGTTTGCAAGCTATCTTCGCACCAGACCTCAGACAGACTTGCCCAATTAACAATTATTTACTGCCAGTATAGTCACAATGAACTGCCTCTCACTTACTGTTGTTATACCAATCCGCATGGATAAGTGCCCACTCAGAAGGCGCTGGCAAGCTTCATAGCGAAGCTTGGGAATGCAGGAATGGTTGTTCCCTTTCAAATTCCCAGAATGAAGCTAGGAAGCTTGCCAGACCTTCCCGAAGGGCGAGTTTAAAATGTCCGTACTCTTTGTTGTGTCACCTTGATGTAGAACCACTATACCTGCGGCAACACGCCGCGATTACGAACATTTTAACTCTCGCTGAGTGGGTAATTATCTATGCGGACTGGTATTAATCGTTTACGGTTTGCTTCAATTGAAGAAGCATTGTGTACAGCTAACCCCTTGTCTTTAAGTCATAAAGCCCTATAACTTTACTACATGTTAATTGCTAAAGTGACTTTGCTTATTTCTTTCTAATCGCTTTTGTCGTTTAAAAGTAATGGTATTAATAGCGATTATAAGTGAATTAAAAGGGCGCTAAATTTAAAAAATGAGCCCGTGAAGTTATACTGTTGATGATTTATTAAACACACCTTGCGTCAAGTGCGTACAAGACCGTTTACTCCCATTGCGCAAGCTAACTTAGAGGAAGAGACTGTGTTACAAGACTATCGCAATCACGTTGAAGAACGTGCCGCTCAAAATATTCCACCTAAACCGCTTAACGCTGAACAGGTAGCTGGCCTGGTTGATTTATTAAAGAACCCGCCAGCAGGCGAAGGGGACTTTCTTTTAGAACTAATTTCAGAACGCGTACCGCCTGGGGTTGATGAGGCAGCTTACGTTAAAGCTGGGTTTTTAAGTGCAATCGCAAAAGGTGAAGACAGTTGTGAGCTTATCTCTAAAGAGAAAGCCGTTGAACTGCTAGGAAATATGCACGGTGGCTACAACATTGCCACTTTAGTGGAGCTACTTGATGATAAAGCGCTTGCGCCGTTGGCAGCGAAAGAGCTGAAACATACTCTTTTAATGTTTGACGCTTATCACGATGTGGAAGAAAAGCACAAAGCGGGTAACGAGCATGCCACTGACATCATTAAATCTTGGGCTGAAGGTGAGTGGTTTACGTCGCGTAAGTTAATGGACGATAAAATCACTTACACCGTGTTTAAAGTAACAGGTGAAACTAACACTGATGATTTGTCGCCAGCCCCTGACGCATGGTCTCGCCCAGATATTCCTCTGCACGCCCTGGCAGCTTACAAGATGCCCCGCGAAGGTTTAGAGCCAGAAGAACCTGGTGTTAAAGGCCCAATGGCGCAAATAGAAGAAGTCAAAAGTAAGGGGTATCCCGTAGCGTTTGTCGGTGATGTAGTTGGAACCGGCTCGTCACGCAAGTCGGCAACTAACTCTGTATTGTGGTTCTTTGGTGAAGACTTACCGGGTGTGCCTAATAAACGAGGCGGCGGTGTGTGCATTGGTTCAAAAGTTGCGCCTATCTTCTTTAACACCATGGAAGATGCCGGTGCATTGGTGTTTGAAGCTGATGTGGAAAAAATGAACATGGGTGATGTGATAGACATCTATCCGTTTGAAGGCAAAATCACCAACCATGAAACCGGTGAACTTCTTGCAGAATACAGCTATAAGTCGAAGGTGATTCTGGATGAAGTGCGCGCAGGTGGACGTATCAACCTGATTATTGGCCGTGGCCTTACCGAGAAGGCGCGTGAGACACTAGGTTTAGGCCCAACGGATTTATTCCGTACGCCTGAACAGCCAAAAGACAGCGGCGCGGGTTTCTCGCTAGCGCAGAAAATGGTGGGTAAGGCGTGCGGTGTCGACGGTATTCGCCCTGGCACCTACTGCGAACCTAAAATGACAACCGTGGGCTCGCAAGATACCACAGGGCCAATGACCCGCGATGAGCTTAAAGACCTAGCCTGTCTTGGCTTTACTGCCGATTTAACCATGCAGTCATTCTGTCACACCGCCGCTTACCCAAAGCCGGTGGATATAGAAACGCAGCACACGCTACCTGATTTTATAATGAACCGCGGTGGCGTATCGCTGCGTCCTGGTGACGGCATTATACACAGCTGGTTAAACCGCATGCTGCTGCCAGACACAGTAGGCACGGGTGGTGACTCGCATACTCGTTTCCCATTGGGTATTTCATTTCCTGCGGGTTCAGGCTTGGTCGCGTTCGCTGCGGCTACTGGCGTTATGCCACTGGATATGCCCGAGTCGGTACTAGTGCGATTTAAGGGTGAAATGCAGCCGGGCATTACGCTACGCGACTTGGTACACGCCATTCCGCTGTACGCCATCAAACAAGGGCTGTTAACGGTAGAGAAAAAAGGCAAGATCAACGCCTTCTCTGGCCGTATTTTAGAAATCGAAGGACTAGAGAACTTAACCGTAGAACAGGCGTTCGAGCTTTCTGACGCATCGGCGGAGCGTTCAGCAGCCGGTTGTACTATCAACTTATCTGAAGCGTCGATTGCTGAATACCTGCGTTCAAACATTACCATGCTTCGCTGGATGATTAACGAAGGTTATGGCGATCCACGTACCTTAGAGCGTCGCGCGCAGAAAATGGAAGAATGGTTAGCTAACCCTGAGTTGATGCGTGCAGATGCAGATGCTGAGTACGCTGAGGTAATCGAAATTGACCTTAACGATATTAAAGAGCCAATTGTGTGCTGCCCTAATGATCCTGACGATGCGAAAACCTTATCTGATGTTGCAGGCGATAAGGTAGACGAGGTATTTATTGGTTCATGTATGACAAACATTGGTCACTTCCGTGCAGCCGGTAAGCTACTTGAGCAGTACAACAAAACACTGCCAACCCGTTTATGGATGTCACCACCGACTAAGATGGACAAAGCCCAGTTAATGGAAGAGGGCTATTACAATATTTATGGTCGCGTAGGCGTACGTACAGAAATGCCCGGATGCTCACTATGTATGGGTAACCAAGCAAGGGTGGACGCGGGAGCAACCGTACTTTCAACGTCTACTCGTAACTTCCCTAACCGCCTGGGCGATGGGGCGAATGTATATTTGACCTCAGCAGAGCTTGCTGCAGTGGGGGCCATTGTTGGGCGCATTCCAACTGCTGAAGAGTACATGGAATACGCTAGCAAAATTAACGCAATGTCGGGTGAAGTATTCCGCTACTTAAACTTCGACAAAATACCTAGCTTTAAAAAGGCTGAAGAAGAAGCGAAAGCGCGCATTATTCCAACATTGAATGTTGCTTAAAATAGTGTATAAACTACAAAGCCGGTGACCGTAATGGTGACCGGCTTTTTTATGGCGAAAAGGAATGTCTAATGGGAAAATCTTTCTTTATTGTTGCTGCACTTGTATTAACCTTAGGGTGTGCAAAAGCGCAGGTTGACCCTGTATCGTCGCTGAACTCAGTGGACTTCGAATCCATTACGCTGGAGATTGGCGGCAAGCACTATGAAGTTGAGTATGCCAAAACCTTTGAACAACGCGCGCAGGGCCTTATGTTTCGCAAAGCCTTGTGCGAAGACTGCGGTATGTTTTTTAAGTTTTCTAGCCCAAAATTTGCGGGCATGTGGATGAAAAATACCTTTGTTCCTCTAGACGTAGCATTTATCGACAGAAAAGGCGTAATAACGGATATAAAACCTCTCACTCCGCATAGCTTGGAGTCGGTCGGATCATCGAAAGAGGTACTTTACGCGTTGGAAATGAACCAAGGGTGGTTTGCCGAGAATAATATAAAAGTAGGCGACCAAATAACGATTGATTAACCGCGCAAAAGGCGCGGTTGCTGCTAGCGAAATGCTAGTTTTATTCTGGAGTTAAATATAGTGACAAATGCCTTATCGATAGCTAAGTTCGGTGGAACTAGCGTTGCGAATTACGAAGTAATGCAAAACTGCGCCCGAATTGTTGCCGGTAATGACAAAACGCGCATTGTGGTAGTGAGCGCTGCGGCAGGTGTAACCAATCACCTGGTAAGCTTAGCGCACACACCTATGACGCAACAGCAAATTGAAGAGACCTGTCAGGCCATTATCAATATTGAGCTTGCCATTCTTAACAAGTTGAAAGATAAAGACGCGGTTGAGCCAAAACTCAACGACTTGTTAGATGAAATGCGAAGCTTAGCGTTTCATGAAGAAATCCTTCACCGTGATGATTTAAAAGATCAGCTGCTTTCAATGGGGGAGCGGATGTCATCGCTGATGTTCTCTTCAGTGCTTTCAGAGCAGGGTGTAAAGACCATGAACTTCGACGTACGTAAGGTGTTACGTACGGACAGTGAGTTTGGAGAAGGTGCGCCGCAAATCGAAGAAATCGAAAAGCTGTCTAAACAATTGCTGGCACCTGAAATTAAAGACGCGATAGTGGTTACTCAAGGCTTTGTTGGTGCTGACGAGGAAGGCCGTACTACAACGCTGGGTCGTGGTGGTTCTGATTTTACGGCGGCGCTACTTGCTGAAGCGCTTGATGCCGAATCGTGTGAGATTTGGACTGATGTAACAGGGGTGTACACAACTGACCCGCGCATCACGCCAGCTGCTCATCCGTTACCTGAACTCAGCTTTGAAGAAGCGGCGGAAATGGCCACCTTTGGTGCCAAGGTACTACATCCTGCCACTATGGAGCCTGCACTTCGCAAGGACATAAAGGTGTTTGTAGGCTCTAGTAAGGAGCCAGAAAAGGGCGGTACATGGATTGTGCGTGATTGTGAGCACGAACCACCGTATCGCGCTATTACTCGCCGTAAAGAGCAGGTAATGGTGACAGTGAAAACACCGAAGATGATGTATGCGCAAGGCTTCCTACAGCAGGTATTTGCCATCATCGCTAAGCACAAGCTAAGTGTTGATTTGGTTACCACGTCAGAAATCTCGGTATCTTTTACCCTTGATAACCCTGCAAACTCTGTGGCTCAGCGACTAAACAAAGAAACCATTGCTGAACTTGAAACTATCTGTGATGTGAAAGTAGAAAAAGGTTACGACCTTGTCACGGTTGTAGGTAACAACATGCAAACAGCTGTTGGTGTTTCTAGCAAGATTTTAGCTGCGGTTTCAGATTTCAACCTGCGTATGATTTGCTTTGGCGCCAACCCGCACAACCTATCGTTCTTGGTTAACGAGACCGACAGTGACGACGTGGTTCGCAAGCTTCATACGGCGTTATTTGAATAAGCACCTACTGTGCTGAATGACCCCAAAAAACGGTCGCCTTAAAGGCGGCCGTTTTTATTTCACATCAGTTTGTAGATGATTTCAAAATGTCGACCGGTACAATGATTTCGTGACGTTTATTCCACGGTAGGGTGAAAGGCGAGTCGTAGCCCATATAGCTAGGTTCACCATTAAGCTCAATATTATTGTCCCTAAGGGCTTTAAGCAGTTTATTCGTATACTGCTTCTTATCGTTGTCCTTGTTGAAACCTGAATAACGAATAGCGGCTACCGTTCTCGCTGGTACAGTAACCAGCGATACATCTTTGTGCGTAGGCACAGGAGCGCTTTTAATGTCATATTTGCTGGGCAAGAAAAACATCATTGTTTCTGAAGATGAGACTTCGACAGGAGAGGTCATTGCAATTTCTTGAGAGCGCTTTCCAACTTCTACGGGGGACGTCATTGACACATTGCTACTGGATGTATTCTCACCAGAGATATAATTAAAGAGTAGTTGAAATGCTCCGTTATCTTCATTCCCACTAGACATTACGCCTAACGCTTCATTGTAATGCCTCACTTCAATATCTTCATCAAGGGTCTCGATAATGGAATAGGGAAGGGTTTCTGTATCTTTGTAATATGATGGCTCAGCCTGGATCATTGTTGACGCCAATAAAGTAGTAATGAAAAGAGGCAAGCGAAAACGGGAAAATATCATTCTTTTTTAGTGGTTTGTTACGAATAGTCCTTATACGAATTAAAGCCGATTAATGCTCAGTTAAACTGTTCTAAAGTAACTATCTATGCATTCCTAAAGTGTGCCAGATTAATTGTCGGACACGAAAAAGGGGCTAAAAGCCCCTTCTTAAAACAGGTTTGTAAAAAGCGTTACACTTTAAACTGTCTGATAGACTGTTGTAACTCTTCAGCAAGTCGAGCCACTTCATGGCTAGACTCAGACGTTTGCTGTGCTCCAGCTGTCGTCTCTTCAGCGATACCGACAATAGTTTCAAGCTTTTCGCTGATCTCTTGTGATACCGTATTCTGTTCACGGGCAGACTGCTCAATTTGAGAGCTCACGTCATGGGCTTTGTGAACGGCGTCAGAGATGATATCCAATGCCTGTGTAGCCTTTTCAGTTTGTGCCACACACGCCGCAGTTTGCTCTTTACCTTGATTCATCACCGATACCGCTTTTTCAGCACCCGCTTGAAGCACTTCAATCATTGCGTTGATTTCTTGTGTCGATTCTTGAGTTCGGCTGGCGAGGGTTCTTACTTCATCAGCAACAACCGCAAAGCCTCGACCTTGTTCACCAGCACGCGCTGCCTCAATAGCAGCATTCAAGGCGAGCAGGTTGGTTTGATCTGCAACACCACGGATAACGTCTAAGATGCCACCAATGCTTGCGCTGTCTTGATGAAGCTTATTGATAACGTCTGCCGCTTCTTGAACGTCACGAGATAAGATCTCAATGGTGTTCTTATTCTCTAGTGAGATTTGGCGCACGTTCTCAGCCTCAGCATCCGCATGGCGAATTTGACTTAGCGTATCTTCAGCGTTTTGCACAACCAGCTGCGACGTAGAGTGCATTTCTGTGGTTGCCGTTGCTACTTGGCCAATTTGTGATTTCTGATCCTGAATTGAATGCGTCGTTTGCGCCGTCACTGCAGACGTTTGTTCTGAGGCGGCTGCCAGCTGTTCAGCACGAACGTTAATGGCTGTAATGAGCTCCTTCAGGTTTCCAATTAGCGTATTGCAGTTTCGGGCTAAAAGACCAAATTCGTCTTGCGCCGAATCGTCTAGACGGTGAGTAAGGTCACCCGATGAAGCCACCGTCAGAAGTTCATTTACACGATAAAGCGGACGTGTGATTGCGCGAACGGTCACGTAGCCAATAAATGCTGCTACTGCAATCGAGATAATAACAACCACAATAACGAACGTGTTGCCCGTCGCAATGGCGCCGTTAACCTGACTTTCTACATGTGACGCTTTCTTGTCTGCAAGATTGAGCAGGTTTTCTAGAGCGACAACCGCTTGCGCGATATTTGAGTCTGAAGCGTTAAGCGCTTTTTCAGCATCATTTCTGCGCTCTAGACGATCAACATGAAGCTGAACCACGCCATCGTTAGCTTTAATCGCATTGATTGCGTTGTTAACCAAGTCGTTAATATCATCAAGAGTACCAGAATCATCGCGGCCGCCCGCAGTTTGCATCATGTCGCTTAATTGCGTGACCACTTTCTCGACAACCAAATCAACTTCGTTGCCTAGCGTCTGTGAACGAACCAGTGTCTCTGTTTTAATGTACTCGTATGAAACCGTTAGCAAAGAAAGCAGCGACGTCTCAAGTTGACTGCCGATTTCTGCCGCACGTCGTAGGTTAGGGTCGCGCTGAACAGCATCTAAGTCTGAGAAGTCTAGAAGGTAGGTAGATGCATCGTCTGCGTTGTCTTCAGCGTCACCCAGTCTGTCTTGAATTGTGTTGCGTATATCAAGATACATTTGGTGATTTTTGTACATCGCTTCAACATTGGTGATATATGCTTCATATGACTCACGTACAGTATTCAGCGTGCTCTTTAGTTCAGGCTCGTTATTAACGGCCTGCGCCAGTTTCTTATATTCACTCTCAAAGGTGTCTTTGGCAGAGTTAAAAGACGCTCGTTTGTCTTTTAAGCCATTTAGATCTTCTTCGATGTAGCTCTCGAAGGTAAGTCGGCCCATATTGAGAAAGCTGGCTTTAAGTGCATTGCTGCCTGCTACTGTGGGTAATGCAACGTCATTTACTTCTTCCGTTGCTGAGCCTATTGAGTTGAGGTTATAAAGTGAAACAACACTAATGACGATCAGAAGTGCGCTAATCGCTACAAATCCCCCGATTACGCGTGTGGCTACCGTTATTTTCATCGGAACTCCTGGATGAGTGTTTTTTATTTTTATCCCTAACGATATTACCCGTCTCAGCAAACAAAATATAGCGATTAAAGAAGCTAGTTTGCTTAATTACTGAGTAGATAATGAGACTTTATCGTTACTATCGTAAGTAAGTGTATCGGCTACAATAACTTAATGTTTATATTATTTAGCACTTAAGTGTAGAAAGTTTAACTGGTAATACCAGTTGATGCTTAAAATTATACACGTAAATATGTGCGAATTGGATAATTGCGGAGCCAGTAAACTCTGGTTTTAGGCAGAAACACTCACAAGCGAAGCGGAGTTCAGGTTTAGCAAAGTCATGCTTTGCCCCCAAACATAGCCTGTATCTAAGCCGATAAATTGATGACTGTTTGTTTGGCCCGACAGAGCTGCCCAATGCCCAAATACCACTCGTTGATCGTCACCGAGCTTTTTATTCTCTACTTCAAACCATGGTTTTAACGTGCTACTAGTGCTGTGGGATACTGCGCTGGGATGAGATTTGTTATCAAAATCGAGTGTGCCATCGGTATGAACAAAACGCATGCGCGTACACGCATTCACAATAAAACGCAGTCGCTCATCACCCTTAAGTTTATCTGACCAGTTGTTGGGTTTATTACCATACATTTCTGAAAGAAAAGCAGCGTAATTGTCGGATTTTAGGATGTTGCTAACTTCGTCACTAAGTGAAACGCACTCATCGATAGACCATTTAGGATAGAGTCCAGCATGCACCATTACTGATTGCTCATCTAACTTCATTGCCAACGGGAACTGACGTAACCAGTCAATAAGTTCGGCCAAGTCTGAAGCATTAAGTAGAGGCTCTAATTTGTCGGATTTTTTTGCTTTGCGGATGCCGTTTACAACGGCAAGTAAGTGAAGGTCGTGGTTTCCTAAAACACTGCTAAACTGGCTGCCGAGAGACTTTAAAAAGCGCAATGTGCTCAAAGAATCTTCTCCTCGAGCAACTAAATCACCTACTGCGAGTAGCGTATCATTTTCTTCGTCGAATTTTACTTTATCTAACGCGCGACGAAGACCATCGTAACAGCCTTGTATATCACCAATGACGTACGTGTTACCTTGCGACATAGAAACCTTAATGAAGAATACTTGGAATGGCTAATCGGAAAACGTCGATAGGAACGCGAAAACGCTCGCCGCTCTCTAATTCCATTACATAGTAGCCTTCCATATTCCCAACCGGTGTGTCAATGACAGCGCCACTGGTATAGTCAAAATGCTCGCCCGCTTTCATGATAGGTTGCTTGCCTACAACCCCATTACCTTCAACTTCTGATGTCTTGCCATTTGCATCGGTAATTTTCCAGTAGCGACTGAGTAATTGCACCGTATGGTCGCTATTGTTCTCAATCGTAATGTGGTACGCGAAGGCAAATTGCTTTGAATCTGACGGAAGGTGGTCGGGAAGGTGACGGGTTTTCACCCGCACCTTAATATCAAGTACATCCATAGAGAACTTACTGCTCTTGTTGGTGCTCTTTTGCCGACACAGCGTTTGCTATTGTGGCAAAATCGTTAAGTGATAATACTTCTGCGCGAGAGGTAGGATCGATACCTAGCTCACGGATCTCCTCTTCACTTAAACTGTCTTTCAGCGAGTTGCGAATGGTTTTTCGGCGCTGGTTGAACGCTTGTGCACAGACGCGCTCAAGCGTATTTACAGACTCAACGTCTACTGGCGGAGCCTGATGCGGCACTAGCTTCACTACTGCAGAATCAACCTTCGGGGGTGGCTTAAAGGCACCCGGCGGAACATTGAGTACCGGAATGACGTGGCAGTAATACTGCGCCATAACGGAAAGCCTGCCGTAATTCTTAGAACCTGGTCCTGCTGCCAAGCGGTTTACCACTTCTTTTTGAAGCATAAAATGCATATCTTCTATGCAGTGAGCATGATCAAAAAGGTGAAACATTAGTGGTGTCGAAATGTTGTAGGGCAAGTTACCAAATACGCGAAGCTTTTTGTCTTTGACTGGCATTTCTTTGCACAAAGCACCGAAATCCATTGTCATCGCATCTTGTTCAATAACCGTTAGCTTATTGCCGTTAAACGGATGGTGTCTCAATCGCTTAGCAAGATCTCTGTCTAGCTCAATGACTGTGAGTGCATCTACCTCTTCACAAACAGGATCTGTTAATGCGCCTAAACCGGGTCCAATTTCAACCAGGTTTTGTTCATTTTTTGGCGCGATGGCCGCAACAATCTTGCCTATCACGTAATCATCGTGAAGGAAGTTTTGTCCGAATCGCTTTCTGGCCGTATGGCCTAAGTGTGTTTTACTCATTGTTGATGATGTGCAAGCTCGATGGCTTTTTCCAATGCTTTTCTGAAACTACCGGCGTCGGCTTCACCTGTTCCTGCCAAGTCTAATGCAGTACCGTGATCTACCGATGTGCGAACGAAAGGTAACCCTAGCGTGATATTCACTGACGCCCCAAAACCCTTATATTTTAGCACGGGTAAGCCTTGGTCGTGATACATAGCCAGCACTACGTCAGCATTTTCCAGATATTTTGGTTGAAATATGGTGTCTGCAGGTAGAGGGCCTGTGATCTTTAAGCCTTCTTCTCTTAGTTCGTTAAGCGCCGGAATGATAGTATGAATTTCTTCAGTGCCAATGTGACCATCTTCACCCGCGTGAGGGTTCAAGCCACACACATAAATATGAGGTTCTTTAACGCCAAACTTCAATTTAAGGTCGGTGTTGATGATATGAATGACCTTATGAAGACGCTCTCGGGTGATAGCTTTCGCTACATACTCAAGCGGAATATGCGTGGTGGCAAGCGCTACATTAAGACCTTCAGTTGCCAGAAGCATAACCACATCGATAGTATTAGACTGATACGCAAAAAACTCAGTATGACCGCTGAATGATACCCCTGCTTTGTTGATAATGCCTTTGTGTACGGGGCCGGTGACGACGGCGTCGAAGTCGCCATCCATATTTGCCTGACACGCCTGGCGCAGAGTTTCTACTACGTATAACCCGTTTTCGCTATCAAGCTCGCCTGGCGTAACGTCAACGGATTTATCTATTTGCTTTATAAACAACGAACCCGCATCTTGAATTTGCGGGTTAGTGGCATCGTAATCGATTAGCGTTAATGGCAGCCCCAAGGCGCTTGCTCGTGCTTTGAGCATTTCGCCATCGGCAAACACGACAAGCTGAGCTTGCCATGTTTCCTGGGCCAGTTTTATGATCAAATCTGGCCCGATACCTGCCGGTTCTCCCGGCGTTATTGCTATTTTAATTGGTGTACTCATGAATAACTTATTGTTACGAGTCGACAACTTCTACGTAAGCGGCATCACGCATCTCACGTAACCAGTTCTCGGTTTCCTCTGAAAATTTACGGTTGAAGATAAGCTGGTAAGCTTTATCTTCTTTGCGCTTATCGGTAGCGTCATCAATACGACGTTCAATAAGCTGAATTAAATGCCAGCCGTGCACGGTACGAACAGGCTCACTAAATTCTCCCGGCTCAAGCTGTGCAAGTGCGTCTTTAAACTCAGGCACGTAGTTATTTGGATCCGACCAGCCAAGCTCGCCACCGCGAAGGGCTGAACCAGGATCTTCTGAATGCTCTTTAGCTAGCTCTGCAAAATCAGCTTCACCATTTTTCACCTCTTCCTTGAAGCGGTTTAGCATGGCTTTAGCTTTGTCTTCGCTAAGAATGATTGACGGCTTAACAAGAATGTGGCGAGAGTTTACTTCTTCTACCGTGACTTTCTCAATACCGCGCGTATCTAATACTTTTAGGATATGAAAGCCTGCACCGCTTCGAATAGGTCCAACAAGAGCATCTTTGTCTTTGTTTTGAATAGCTTCAGCAAAAAGCGTCGGCATGGCGTTAATGTTAAGCCAGCCCATGTCACCGCCTTCGAGCGCTTCGTTACCTGATGATGACGCAATGGCGATTTTAGCAAAATCAGAGCCTGACTCTAATAGTGAAATGACTTTGTCTGCACGCTCACGTGCCGATTGAATATCTTCATCTGTAGGCTCTGGCGGGAAACCAATAAGAATGTGACCTAAGCGATATTCAGCTTGAGTAGCGCCTTGCTGTTCCATCAGGTCAATTAAGGTTTCAATTTCTTGAGGTGTAATATAAACACGGCGACGTACGTTAGCACGGCGAACTTCACCCATGATAACTTCTTCGCGAATGTCTTCGCGGTAATCATCGTATGCAATACCTTCTGCCGCTAATTGGGCACGAAGTTCTTCAATCGTTGCATTTTGATTCGCTGCAATGTTGCTAATGGTTTGCTCTAACTGTGGATCGCTAATGCGAATACCCATACGCTCTGCCATTTGAAGCTGAAGGCTCTTAGTGATTAAACGCTCAATGGCCTGTGTACGAAGCGCACGATCTGACGGTAGCTGTTGATTATTAGCTTCTGCGTTGCGTTTAACGTCTTGTACAAGGGCATCAATTTCGCTTTCAAGCACAACACCTTGGTCAACAATTACGGCCACGCGGTCAAGCATGACCTCTTGCGCAACACTGTTAAACGAGAGTAGGGCACCTAACATCAATGCACGGATAATGAACTTCATACACACTCTTTTATTATTGGTTGATTGCATTTAAGCGCTGTAAGCGCTCAACTGCGGGTTAATTTAAACTATAAGGCTGACGATAGCCAAACATACCGTCTTGAAGCATGCTTCTTTGGGTACCAGATGACCCGATGCCTTTGAAAATAAATTGTAGCGATATTCCAGAATCAAAATCGTCTGTTGTCTGTTCGCCGCTAGCATTGTAACGGTTGTTCAGACTGCGCTGCGCAACTAATCGCACCGCCCAACAGCATGATTCATACTGGATACCTGCATAGGTTTCTACACTTCTATTGCGTTCAAGATCTCGGTAAGTACGGCCAACCCACTGCCAATTTTCAGAAATAGGCCAGCTTGCCGAAATACCAATTTGATCTATGGTTTCACCACTGAGATCGCGAACATAGCGATGACTTAATTGAATAAAGCGCGAATCATCTTTGCGGTATTCAATACCCACGCTGCTTAAGTCAACTTTGTCTGTGTCAGTGGTCACTTGCACATCAGAATGGAAGAACCAGTTTTTATTAAAGCGCCAATCCACTTCAGCGGCGAGCGCTGAACGATCTTGATTCTTGGTTGCCGCAATGACTTTGTTATCTTCAAGGTAGAATATCTGACCCACACTAAGAACAAATTGTTCCCGATTGTTTTTATCCAACATGCGTGTGGTCGCGCCAAGGGTGATTTGGTTGTTATCGCTTATTCTATCAAGGCCAGTAAATTCCTGACCTCTAAACAATCCTTCAACGTCGGTTAACAGCGGCGTTGAGTCATAGAAACCAATCGCAGTTTGGTCTTCATACGATGTATAAAGATATTGAATCTTTGGCTCTAAAGTCATCGACATATCGTCGCTGAACCACGATGTATCCCTTTCAAAATATAACGCGCCATAAAGGCGAGCTTGTCCTAGTGTGCGTTCGACATCTTCTTTTAAGTCAGTTCCTTCAACATTGTCTTGTTGATAAACCGTTTGAAAAAGCGTGGTTTCTGCGACAAGTTCACCCCATGCTGCGCGAAGCGGCACCGCTAAAGTAGGTGCAACGTGAAAACGAGTAGCCGTTGGAGCGGTATCGAGAGTATTGTCAAAGTGTGCGACTTCTGAGTCTAGGTTGAACTCTAGATATTCACCTAACGCTTTGTTGTAGTTGATTTTGATCTCAGGTACGGCGCGATAGCTATCTGCAGTATTACCCAGTACTTCAAAATCTTTTATCTGCATATTTACGGATAGATTTTGCGAGTAGTAACTTAATCCAACGCTACGATATAAGTGGGTGTCAGCGCGACTATAATAATCTGAACCAAGGTCAACTAAATAGTTGTCGTCACTTAATCCGTTGAAATCAACGTTTAGTAACCAGTTGTCAGCTATAAGCCCTTGATGCTCCAAGCGATAAAAATATCGGTCAGGGTTCCCACTAATATCTGAGTCGCTCGGCAAGTACTCCACGTACGCTTTGCCTTGGCTACGCTCCGTTAGATAACGGAACTCAGTATTCAGCTGAAGACCGCGAAGGGTCATCAATCGCGGTGAGATGGTCATGTCATAGTTGGGGGCAATATTCCAGTAAAAAGGCTGCGTATAGTCGACGCCCGTTCTACTTGAACTGGTTAACTCTGGAAACAATAAGCCCGTTTGGCGCTCGTTGCTAACAGGGAACGCAAAATACGGTAAATAAAACACTGGAACATCGGCAATGTAGAAGCGTGTGTGTTTGGCTTGGCCCCATACGGTCCCTTTTTCCAAACTAATTTCACTGGCGCGTATTAGCCAGTCTTCATCGCCTTCAGGACACGTAGTGAAGCTAACTTCTTTGAGCACAATTCCCGTGTCTGTATCTAATACAATATCTTTTGCGGCTCCTTGACCCACAAAACCCGTCAGCTGATAGCGGGTATTTTGCATTTCTAAGCGCTCTTCTTCAGAACGAAGGGTCACAGCATCACTTTCTACTTTTAGCTGCGAGTCTTGATACGTTACGTCGCCTTTCGCAATAAGGTCTCTGCCACTTCCGTTAATTTGTGCTTGAGATGCACTAATTACCGCAGTATCTGACGTGATATCAACATTACCAGAAAACAGCGCTACGGTATCTTGGATAATTTCAGTACGGTTAGCTTCAACTTTAACGTGGCCTTTGGGCATTAATGCTTGGCTACTGAAAGTAACAGGTTCGACTGAGCAGAATGCAAGAGGGGCTGCATCTGACGTTGGTTTAGAATTTGAAGCTGTCGTTTCCTGTGCAAACGCGACTGTAGGCAAAAGAGTCGCGGAAACAAGCATGGCGCAGGTGTTTTTCATGCGTTAATGGGCGGCCTGTTTTGTTGTATGTTGCTTTTAAACCCAAGTAAGACGACGTCCGTCTCGGTTAGTTCGACATAACGTTTAAAAAAACAGTGATAATGCACATTACTTCTTGGCAAAGAGTTAATGTAGCTTTCACTCGCTATTACTATTTATATAAGCGCTCAATTCTAAGCACTTCTGTCGTAATTACCAACCATTCAGACAAAAAAATGCACTTTTATATGCACAACACATCAAAGACGGAGGCAATTAGTGGCAGTAAGCTTGATTTCAAGCTGCACAAGCCCTAGTTAATTAACTTATGTATTTGATATGATGATTGGTATAACGCGCTCTGCACGGCGTGATTTCACTACAGTAACATCAACTTTCTAAACAGTGCACCAACGGAGTATGACGCGATGTCAATTTGGGGAAAAATCCTCGGCGCCTTGTTCGGCTTTATGTTTCTTAAAATACCTGGGGCGATCTTAGGGCTGTTAGTCGGGCACTTTTTTGATAAAGCCTATCGCCAAGACTTCAATCAGCTAGGTGGCTTTGGGCGCTTTTTTACCGATCAGGACAATCTGAAGCAGCAAGCTATTTTCTTTCATAGTTTGTTTAGTGCGTTAGGCCATCTTGCTAAGTCTGACGGCAAAGTAACGGACAGAGAAATTCAAATCGCCACAGCATTAATGGACGAGATGCGTTTAACTGGGGATGCCCGTCGTGAAGCTCAGGATGCATTTAGAGAAGGCAAAGCGCGAGACTTTCCTTTAGTCGATACGTTGAAAGGTTTTTACGACGCCAGCCATGGTAGACGGGATATTCTTCAAGTATTCTTAGAGATTCTTATTCAAGCCGCTTTCGCCGACGGTCAGCTTTCACAGGAAGAATACAACGTACTTGAAAAAGTAGCGAAGCCACTAGGCTTTAGGCGTCGTGATTTAGATTATCTAATTTCAATGTATGAAGCTGAAATACGCTTTAGGCAGCGGTCTAACTCTGGCTCAGGGCAACGAACTCATTCAGGTCAACGTCAGCACAGCCAATCAGCCTATTCAGAGCAGCAAAGTTTAGATGATGCCTACCGCATATTAGGTGTGGCGGCATCCGACGATGAAAAGACAATAAAGCGTGCCTACAGGAAGCGCATGTCTGAGCATCACCCCGATAAGCTGGTGTCTAAAGGGCTACCTGAACAGGCAATGGAAATTGCGAAAAAGAAAGCGCAAGATATTCAATCAGCCTACGAGCTGATTAAGCAAAAGCGTGGCTTTTAGATGGCAAAAACTCAACGTGAGTTAACTTATGTGCCTGCAGCGAGTCAGGCGCATATCGATGGTTTTATCGAGATGCTTTGGCTTGAGAAAGGACTGTCTGATCATACTCAGCAGAGCTATCGCACCGACCTTACTAAGCTTGCTATCTTCAGCAACAATCAAGGCGTAAAAGATATCGCTGTGCTGACCACTGAGCAGCTTCAGGATTATTTAGCCTATCGACACGACAAGGGGCTGTCCACACGCAGCACCCAACGTGCGCTTAGCGCTATCCGGGCGTTTTTCGTATTCCTAATTAGTAAGCAGGTACGTGTAGACAGCCCAGTTTCAGCGCTGTCTAATCCGAAAACACCCAAAGCTTTGCCTTCTTCACTCAGTGAGCAACAAGTTGAAGATTTGCTAAATGCCCCCCTTACCGACGACCCTATTGAATGTCGGGACAAGAGCATGCTTGAAGTGCTTTACGCGACCGGCCTTCGTGTAAGTGAGCTTATTGGGTTAACAATGGATCAAATAAGCCTTCAGCAAGGCGTAGTTAGGGTTGTGGGTAAAGGGAATAAAGAGCGCTTAGTGCCCCTTGGTGAAGATGCAATAGAATGGCTACTGACCTATATTAAAACAGCAAGACCGATACTCGCCAGTAAAGCTTCTGATATGGTTTTTCTAAGCAAGCGTGGACAGAAAATGACGCGCCAAACATTTTGGCATCGCATTAAATACTATGCGGTGAAAGCGGGAATTGAGCAGCACCTTTCTCCCCACACGTTGCGTCATGCCTTTGCGACACACCTTTTGAATCACGGTGCTGATTTGCGTGTTGTACAAATGCTGTTGGGGCACAGCGATTTGTCAACGACTCAAATATACACCCATGTAGCAACAGAGCGACTTCAAACTTTAATCCACAGTCATCACCCACGTGGCTAAATATTCAAATAAAGAATGCTATAAATTGGGGGCTGTATACGACGAGGCTCAGTGACGACGTATATAAAATAAAAAGGTCTATGGTAGGATACGAGCCATGCAAAACGTTTAGAACATACATTTTCCGTTAGTGCTGTAACGCGAGTGAGTTTAAATGTTGACGTTAAATGTACTGAGGTTAAAAGAAAATTAGCGTTTAACGTGCAATTTTTTGCTAAGTTTTACGGTCTGAACGTTATGAATGTAAAAATTTTTAGCAATTGCTTTAAATGGAAAGATACCGATTCAAGCAATTGTATGTTAAGCCAGTAAGTACAAGCGAACTTAAATGGCAAAATGGAGAGTATTTAGTGAAAGCAGTAAAGAAAGTATTGTTAGCCAGTGTAGTTGCGGCAGGTTCTCTATTAGGGCTTAGTGCGCAAGCGGCTGATGAAGCGGCTATCCGTGATAAATTAACCTCAATGCTAGGGTTAGATGTAGAAACTATTGCTGACTCTCCAGTATCAGGGCTGGTTCAGGTATCAACAAACCGCGGTTTATTTTACGTAAGTGAAAACGGGCAGTATCTGCTTCAGGCTCGTGTTTTTAACATTGATGAAGAGATGCGTAACGAAACAGAGCTGGCACTTTCTGGGCTGCGCAAAGAAGGCGTAAAAGAGATGGAATCATCGTCTATTACGTTTAAGGCCAAAAACGAAAAGCATGAAATAAGCGTATTTACTGATATTACGTGTGGCTATTGCCGTAAATTTCACAACGAGATTGATGAACTCAACGATGCGGGCATCACCGTACACTACCTTGCGTTTCCACGTTCTGGGTTAAACAGTGAAAACTACAACGATATGGTGTCGGTGTGGTGTGCGAAAGACCCGCAAAAAGCGTTAACTAAAGCTAAAGCGGGTAACGACGTAGCTAGCGCAAGCTGTAAAAATAAAGTGGCAGAGCAGTACATGTTGGGTCAAAAATTAGGCGTGAATGGCACGCCAAATATCGTACTGCCAGACGGTTCATTGATTCCTGGTTATCAGCCAGCTGCGTTGCTTGCTAAAGCATTGGAGGAAGCTGAATAGCCATTCAGTCCTTAACCTTAAATATGATAAAAACGCACGCTTTGTGCGTTTTTTTGTTTTCTGCGGTATGATTCGTCCTCATATTTTCTAGCGTTTTTTCGTACAGTTTTGCTTTGCAGTTCACTCGGGCGTTTACTTGGAATCTGCACTAATTATCAAGTGTCCCGACTCCAGTCTTTTTATTTAAAGCCTATTTGAACTGGCATCGACAACTGCATTTACAGTATTGGTTAGTGGTATTTCATGATTTTGCCTATTGTTCGCCGTGAGGTTACCGGCGCCTCGCTTAGTTCCGACTTACATCCTGTTATCGATAGAATTTATCGCGGTCGTAATATTGCGAATTTAGATGACTTGGAGAATGGTCTAAAAGGGCTAACACACTTCAATGTCTTGAAGGGGATGCCGCAGGCCGCGCAAATTCTCGCCAATGCTGTTGTGCAAAATAAGCGTATTATTATTGTGGGCGATTTTGATGCCGACGGAGCAACCAGTACATCGGTATGTATATTGGCGCTTCGAGCCATGGGCTATCAAAACGTTGATTTTCTTGTACCTAATCGTTTTGACTTTGGTTACGGACTTAGCGTGCCTATCGTGGATGAAGCTGCCAAACAGAGGGCAGAGGTTATTGTCACAGTGGACAATGGCATTTCCTGTATTGACGGTGTAACCCATGCAAAGTCGTTGGGAATGCAGGTTGTTGTTACCGATCACCATTTGCCAGGCGATGTTCTACCTCCTGCTGATGCGATAGTAAATCCTAACCAACCTGGCTGTGAATTCCCTTCTAAAAATTTGGCTGGGGTTGGCGTTGCCTTTTACATCATGCTAGCACTTAAAGCCGAGTTACAGCAGCAAGGGCATTTTGAAAGAGCGGGGTTAGCGCCACCAAACCTAGCGTCGCTACTTGATATTGTTGCGGTTGGCACCGTGGCCGATGTGGTGGTACTGGATAAAAATAACCGAATTTTAGTTCATCAAGGCCTTCAGCGCATTCGGGCGGGTAAGTGTCGACCTGGCATCAAAGCCTTGGTTGAAGTGGCAAACCGAGATTGCGCTCACTTAACCTCAACTGATTTAGGCTTCGTGGTTGGGCCAAGGCTTAATGCCGCGGGTCGATTAGACGACATGTCTCAAGGTATTGCGTGCTTATTAGAAGATGAAACCATTCAAGCGCGAATGATCGCTGCGGAACTCGATGCGCTTAATAAAGAACGCCGTGAAATTGAGACCGGTATGAAAGCACAAGCGGAAATCGTACTAGAGCAAATGGCGCTGGATGAAGGCGATATGCCAAGCGCACTGGTGGTTTATCGCGAAGACTTTCACCAAGGGGTTATTGGTATTGTGGCAGGGCGTTTGAAAGAGAAGTATCTTAAGCCTGTTATCGCTTTTGCCCATCAAGACGACGAGATCATTAAAGGTTCGGCACGCTCAATTCCTGGCGTGCACATTCGCGATGTACTTGATGAAGTTAATACGCGCTATCCTGGCGTTATCGAAAAATTTGGCGGGCATGCCATGGCCGCTGGATTAAGCTTGCCCGTAGCTAAGCTTCAAGACTTCGAGCAGGCTTTTGTTGATATTGCGCGAGCGCACATGGCAAAGCTTGATGGAAATCATGCTTTACTTTCCGACGGTGACTTGTCATCGAAAGAGCTGTGTTTACCCTTTGCGCATTTACTGCGTCAAGCAGGTCCGTTTGGACAGGGCTTTGAATCACCGCTATTCGATGGTGAATTTGCACTACTTGACCAGCGCTTAGTTGGCCAAAAGCACTTAAAAATGGTGTTAAAAAGTGACGGTGCTAACGAGGTCGATGCTATTGCGTTTAACGTTGATTTAAAATCATGGCCGAATGCCATGGTCAAACGCGTGCATATTGCCTATCGACTTGATATCAACGTATTTCGCGGTCAGGAAACCGTGCAACTTATTGTCGAGCAAATAGAAGCGCGTTAGCGGGAGCGAGTTCACACGCAGACGGGTGGCCAGTCAGCCTAACGAGCAATAAGCGTAAAGTTGTGGAAAGAAGGGACAAAGGTGAAAAGCGAAAGACAAAAGCTGGTGGATAAGCATAGTCAGCTGAATCAAACCGACAATGCAAAAGTGATTTCCCACGTTCAGCGAGAAGAGAAAGACAGCGACTGGATTCGCCACACCATTATGCTAGAAGGTATTGATGTCCCTTTTATCTATCGGCGTAAACAGCAATACCAAAGCTTAAAAGGCGCGCGAGTGAACGTCACCTACTATCGCCACGTTGAAGAGGTGGCTGGCATTGAGTTTGAAACCATGAAAGTGGTACGAATTAAGCGCAGCTGATATTAACGTTGCCACAGGCACCACTTCACAACAATTAACACACAGTGAGCAACAATGAATAATGAATGGTTAAATGCCTATGTACTGCATAGACGCCCTTACAGGGAGACCAGCTATATTGTTGACTTTTTTACCCTAGAAGAAGGGCGTGTTAGTGCGGTAGCGAAAGGGGTAAAAAACAGCAAATCAGATAAGAAAAGCCTGCTTCAACCTTTTCAGCATCTTCGTTTACAGTTAAGCGGAAAGTCAGAGTTAAAAAACTTACGTCACGTTGAAAGCGTTTCGCCTTCCATCAACCTTGTGGGCACGGCGTTATTTTGCGCAATGTACGTTAACGAGCTAACTAATCGCGTTATGCCAGCAGGACTTGCCAGCGATGGCGTTCACAACGCTTATGAAAATGCGCTGCTGTCCCTTCGTGATAATAGCGATATAGAAGTGACCTTGCGACAGTTCGAATTTGCACTACTTGATGAAATGGGGCTGTTGCCCGATTTTACTACCGACGTCGAATACGAAATGCCTATAGAAGAAAGTGGTAGCTACCACTTTCAGATAGACGCGGGCTTTGTGCGCCTGCCTGACGATATGGCGGGAACCCGCGGAATGCGAGGCTTTCCCGGACAAGCGCTGCTTAGCTTGTCACAGGGGGAATTTACGCCGCTCAGTAAAAAGGTGGCTAAGGTGCTTTGCCGGGACTTGCTGAAACCGCTAATTGGTGACAAGCCACTTAAAAGCCGCGAGCTTTTTATGCCCAGGCCGCGGTAATAGCATTAAATTATTTTCTCTTAACTCAAACGCTTAATAAGCACGTTCTACAAAAAAATTTGCTACAATTGCGACTTTCCTTAAGAGGGTATTTTTACCCTTAAAGCAACGTATTAAACAGGAAGAGCTGGTCTCTTCTATCGCTCTTACAGGTTAGGTGGTGAAATGAGCACGATTTTATTAGGCGTTAACATCGACCATATCGCAACGCTACGCAATGCGCGCGGTACACATTATCCAGATCCAGTACATGCAGCGGATATTGCAGAGCGTGCAGGTGCAGACGGCATAACGGTTCATTTACGTGAAGACCGCCGCCATATTAAAGACCGCGATGTGCGCATTTTAGCGCAGACGATCAATACTCGACTCAATCTGGAAATGGCAGTAACTGATGAAATGCTGGCAATTGCCGAAGAAGTGAAGCCTGTTTTTTGTTGCTTAGTACCAGAAAAGCGCGAAGAGCTGACTACCGAAGGTGGTCTTGATGTAGCAGGGAATTTTGAAAACATCAAAGCGGCGTGCGAGCGACTCGCTAATGCGAACATTTTGGTGTCGTTGTTCATTGATGCCGACAAAGCGCAAATTGACGCGGCAGCAGCATGTAACGCTCCTTACATCGAAATTCATACAGGCCAATATGCAGAAGCCACCAGCGAAGAAGAGCAGCATAAAGAGCTAGCGCGTTTAGTTGAAGGTATCGAGTACGCCGATAGCTTAGGGCTTAAAGTGAATGCCGGTCATGGCTTGCACTATCACAATGTTAAGCCTATTGCGGCTATACCTCAGTTAATCGAACTTAATATTGGCCACGCTATCATTGCTCGCGCCGCGTTTGACGGCCTTCACACGGCTGTTGCTGATATGCGCAAGCTAATGCTTGAAGCGCGAGCGGGCATTTAACCTTAGATTCAAAAGGGTGTAGATAACGTGGCGATTGCAGGGCTAGGTACTGACATTGTAGAGATAGCGCGACTTGGTAAAGGCGATGGCGCTAATGAACGCTTAGCGAAGCGAGTACTTACGCCTGCCGAGTGGCAGCAGTTCAGCGAACACGGTACGCCAGTCCGCTTCTTAGCCAAACGTTTTGCCGCCAAGGAAGCGGCAGTGAAGGCCCTTGGTACAGGGATTGGAAACGGGATCAGCTGGCAGCATATAGAAGTGCGCAATAACGATTTAGGTGCGCCAGAGCTTCATTTTTCTGGCGAGTTTGCTGCAATGTGCAAAAACCGAGGTATTACGCGAAGCGTGGTCAGTATTTCAGATGAGCAGCATTATGCTGTCGCCACCGTTATACTAGAGTCTGAATAGAGCAACTGTCCCTAACCCACGTGGGCGACTTCTATTTGGTGAGCGCGCGCAAAAACCTCTACTAACATCAAACGACGTAAAGCAAGTAACCGGAGTCACACTTGGCAAACCTTTTTAAACAATCTCGTAGCAAGCAAAAAGGCAAAACGTCGCTTACTGAGCGTGGCGCTTCAAAAAAAGGGAATGCCAGAGCCAACGCGCAGGTCGCAGGACTTCGATTTGGGAAAAGGAAAAAAGCAGCGGATACCAGTGAAAGTCAAAAGCCTAACACGGTCACCATTGAAGATTTGGACTGGATGGGCAATGGCGTAGTGCGCGGCAATCCGATGGTATTTGTTGAAGGTGCCCTTGTAGGAGAAACCTGCGACATAGAGGTGCTATCTAGCAAAAAGAAAGTCATTAACGCCAGGGCGACAAACATTCATTCGCCAAGTGATGAAAGACAAGCGCCTTTTTGCCCTGTGTTTGATGCATGTGGTGGGTGTCAGCTACAGCACATAAAGCCTGACGCTGCCCTTGAGCAACGTGACCGTGCTCTTAAAGTGATGATGGAACGTCACCTTGCAATGAAGCCAAATGTTTGGCAAGCACCTTTAGCAGGGCCGCGCCCTCAATATCGCAGGAAAGCAAGACTGGCTATAGATGCCCGCAACCCCAATCAAATTAAGTTAGGCTTTCGTGAAGCAAATAGCAGTAACGTTATCAATGTAGAAACCTGCCCAATACTGGTCGACCCGCTATCTAAACTTATTGGCCCTTTACGAGAAGCGCTTACAGGGTTCGAGTCAGCGCGTCATATTGGACATATCAGCCTTATTGCAGGCGACAACACCTCGCATCTTGTTATTAAACACACCAAAGCCCTTGAAGCTGAGCTTATTGATGCAGTGAGCGAATTGGTGAACACGAGTTCATCAGTTGGTGTCTACGGTATTGAATTAAAGCTTGAAAATAAGCAGGGGCACATTCGCAGTGTGGGCCGTGGTACTGATATGGTGATGAACACGGTAAATGGCTGCTCAATTTCACCTAGTGCTAACGACTTTATTCAAATTAATAAAGTGGTTAACGAAAAAATGGTTAATCAGGCAATAGGTTGGCTAAACCCAAAGCCCAGCGAACGTATCGCTGATTGGTTTAGCGGGCTGGGCAATTTTACTTTACCTATTGCTAAGTTAGGTGCAAAGGTTCAGGCGGTAGAAGGTGTGGCAGAGATGGTGCGCCGCGCCAAAGACAATGCACAGCAACAGGGCATTGAAAATGTAGAGTGGCTGCATTTAGATTTGGCTGATAAGACCAACGTCGAGGCTTCATTACAGCTGGGCTTTGATAAGGTACTACTAGACCCCTCAAGAGAAGGGGCGTTGACCGTTTGTCATGCGCTTGTAAAAGCACTACCAAAAACGATAGTGTATGTTTCTTGCAACCCAAGTACGTTTTCTAGAGACGCGAAGGTGTTGATAGACGGAGGTTATGAAATGGAAAAAGCGGGCGTAGCAGAAATGTTCCCCTTCACCCATCACATGGAAATGATGGCCTTGTTTACGCGAAAGCAGCAGTAACGAGTAAAGGATATGGTATCGACAAGAAAGGTCCACCAAGCCGACCGACCACCCTTTGAAGCGTGGTTAGATAGCCTTGAGTTAAGTGCAGAAACAAAAGAAAAACTAAGTGCAGTGTCATCTATTCCCGAGCGACTGTTGGTTGGTCAGGAAATGGTTGAGATTTTGTGTCAGCTCAATATGGATGACGCAACGCTTCAGGCAGCCTTGGTTTTTCCATATTGCGAACAGCACGCCTTGAGTGAAGACGATATTTATGAAGAATTCGGCGGGGAAATACGCGACCTGATCGTTGGCGTGCGCCGAATGGATGCCATTAAGTCGCTACATGCGCGTAAAGTAAAAGGCTCTGGCTTTGCAGAAAAGTCGGACGAACAGCACATAGACAGTATTCGTCGTATGCTGCTGGCGATGGTAGAAGACGTGCGTGCCGTTGTGATCAAAATGGCAGAACGCATTTGTGCATTGCAACAGGTTAAAAAAGCCGACGAAGAAACCCGCGTTATGGTGGCCCGCGAATGCGCTAGCATCTATGCGCCACTGGCAAACCGTTTGGGCATTGGTCAGTTAAAGTGGGAGCTTGAAGACCTTGCGTTTCGCTATCTACATCCCATCACCTACAAACAAATAGCTCATCAGCTTGACGGCAAGCGCAGAGAGCGCGCCGAGTACATAGAAACCATAGTAGGCGACTTGCAGGGCTTGCTTGATAGCGAAGAAATTCGCGCAGAGGTTTACGGCCGTCCTAAGCACATATTCAGCATTTGGAAAAAAATGCAGAAAAAGCGCCTTACGTTTGAGCAGCTTTTTGATATTCGTGCGGTGCGTATTATTGCCGAGCGACTTCAAGACTGTTACGCCGCGCTTGGTACGGTTCACGCCAGCTATAAGCACTTACCTAACGAGTTCGACGACTATATCGCAACCCCTAAACCTAACGGTTACCAGTCTATTCACACGGTTATCGTGGGGCCTGAAGGGAAGTCGGTTGAGATTCAAATTCGCACGCAGAAAATGCATCAGGATGCAGAGCTGGGTGTGGCTGCTCACTGGAAATATAAAGAGGGCAGTACGGGCAAGCAGTCTGGCTATGACGAGCGCATAAACTGGCTTCGCCGCATACTAGCGTGGCAAGAGGAAGTGGCCGAATCTGGCGATTTGGTTGAAGAACTTCGCAGTCAGGTGTTTGATGATAGGGTGTACGTGTTCACACCCAAAGGCGATGTTATTGACCTTCCCCAAGGCGCTACACCACTTGATTTTGCTTACTATATTCACAGCAATGTGGGACATCGCTGCATTGGCGCAAAAGTGAATGGGCGAATAGTGCCTTTCACTTATTTACTGCAAAGTGGCGATCAGATAGAAGTACTCACCGGAAAAGAGCCAAACCCAAGTCGCGACTGGATGCACCCGGGCCTTGGCTATGTGCATTCATCACGGGCGCGTGCCACTATCCATTCCTTCTTTAAAAAGCAGGACAGGGACAAAAACCTGGCTGCCGGTAAAGAGCTGCTAGAACGCGAACTTCAGCGTGCCCACTTACCTGCCAAAGTACCCAATGAGGCATTTGAGAAGTTTAACTTACAAACCCTCGATGACTTGTACACTGCGGTAGGTGCCGGTGATGTGCGCGTTATGCAGGTGATTAACTTTATTCATCACTTGCAGGAGCCTCCAGCCCCAGAACCCGAAATTAGTCCTAAGGTTAAAACGCGCAAAACTGCTGCCGGGACGGGCAAAAAAGATGCAGTGGTGGTGCAGGGCGTGGGCCACTTAATGAGCCAGCTGGCGAATTGCTGTAAGCCAGTACCAGGCGAAGCAATTTTAGGCTATATCACACAAGGCCGTGGTGTAAGCGTTCATAAAGAAAGCTGCGACCAGCTGCAGCACTTATTGTCACAACATCCTGAGCGTCAAATAGAAGTGAATTGGTCACAAGAGCTTAAAGTGGGCTTTGAGACAGGCATAGATATATTCTGTCACGATAGAACCGGCCTGTTGCGCGATATCACCACGGTGCTGGCGAATGAAAACGTGCCGCTTTTGGGGGTTAATAGCCTAAGTGATAAAAACAGACAGACGGCGCTTATCACCATTTCGATAGAGGTGCACGATCTCGACACCGTATCAAAAGTGTTAACCCGATTGCGACAGCTTAAAGGCGTGACTGATGCAAAACGCAAACAAAGCTAAGCTTAGTGAAACGCAGCGGCTGCTTGACATTATGGCGCAGCTGCGCGACCCGCAATCTGGATGCCCGTGGGATGTAAAACAAACCATGGAAAGCCTAACTCGCTACACCATAGAAGAAGCCTACGAAGTGGCTGATGCTATTGCCACTGGTGATATGCATGACATTAAAGATGAGTTGGGTGATTTGCTGTTTCAAGTGGTGTTCTACGCACAGATAGCCAGTGAATCTAGCGCATTTACTTTTGACGATGTGGCGCAAAGCATTAGTGATAAGCTCGTGCGTCGTCACCCTCATGTTTTTGCTAACCCGCTCGCATCTGAGGGAGCAGGGGATACAAATAAAAACCTCACGCTAAAACGTACCCAATTGAACGACAGTGCTTTAAACGCGCAGTGGGATGCTATCAAAGCCCAAGAAAAGCAGCTTAAAAAGCAGCGTTTGAAGCAAGACGACGAAGCAATGGAGCCCAGTATTTTAGATAGCGTCCCCAAAGGTATGCCGGCACTTATGTATGCGCAAAAGCTGCAGAAAGCCTGTGCAAAGGTAGGCTTTGATTGGCCTAATGCCGCTCCAGTCATAGATAAAGTGCGCGAAGAGGTGGAAGAGATTCAGCAAGAGCTAGACTTCAAGCAGCGAGCACAGGGGGCACTGAATGCGGGTGTTGCTCCTTTAAAAAGTGGCGTGCCCGACAACCAACAAGCTATTGAAGAAGAAATTGGTGATGCACTTTTTGCCATGGTTAATTTGGCAAGACATTGCAAGGTAGATGCTGATACCGCACTTAGAAACGCCAGTAACAAGTTTGCTAACCGGTTTAAAGGTGTAGAGCGCTTGGCGGCAGAGCAGGGCGAGAAGCTCGACACATTGACGCTTGATGAAATGGAAGCGCTGTGGCAGCAGGTTAAACAGTCGTCCGATAGGAAGTAGTTTATCCTGCTACAACTTCACTATTAAGTTTGAAAATCAGCCAGATAGTGAGGTCTCGGATTTGCTCATCACTTTTGACCGGGCACATGTTAGTACTACAAATTTAGACCAATGAAGGTGGAAACCTAGTTATTTTGGCGTTGGGTTAAAAGGTAGGTTTGATTTACGACAAGGCTACATAGATCCATACTATCTAAAATGACTGTATAAATTTAGCACTTCGGAAAAGTGTTCAGCGGGTGTGTGGTCACAGCACCTACCAAGGAATCGGCTAGCATTGGGCGTTGGTATTTCATGAAAAAAGTACTGTATTTATCACTCGGGTTGTTTTTTACCCTTCTAGGTATTATTGGCGCATTCTTGCCGGTAATGCCAACAACTGTTTTTTTGATAGGTGCGCTTTTTTGTTTTACTCAATCTTCACCGCGCCTTGAAAACTGGTTACTTCAACACCCTAAATATGGCCCCAGTCTTGTTGCGTGGCGAAAACATGGTGCAATTTCGAAAAAAGTGAAATGCATAGCGTGTTGCAGTATGTTGGTGAGCTTTATTCTGGTTTGCCTGTTCGCATCAATGCCTATTCCAGCTTACATTGGCATAGGTCTATTTATGGGAATAGGCGCGTACTTTGTTGTTACGCGCCCCAGCATACCTGCTGTATAATTTCTCTATACAGAATTTAGTTACCTTCGGCAGTAGCGCACAGTTTATTCGAACTGCATTGCTAAGCGTTAGGTGACAGATTTAAAAACCTTTAACGGTTTCTACCCAGTCGCTCGTGACTGCTTACCCATTCGTCTGCGACGACTGCAGAACCCAGCGACAGATCGCCACACAATACGGTCGCAGCGACAATTTCCGCAAACTTATTTACACTGCCCCTTTCTGTGCAGCCAAGTACGTTTAAACACTCGTTTTGTGTAGCTAAACCGGTTCCTCCACCGTATGTAGCAACGATTAACGAAGGAATAGTCACAGAGAAGTAGTAGTCTCCATTTGGCGTAATTTCAGCGTAGGTAAACCCCGCCGACGACTCCGCCACATTAGCGACATCTTGCCCGCAAGCGATAAACATAGCGGTGATGCCGTTAGCGAAGTGGGCACCGTTATTAACACTACCTGCCATTAGTGCGCCCATATTTGAATACTGGCGCTGTTTGAATAATGCTTCTGGCGGGCAATGCATAATCTCCGTCATAAGTTGTTTTGGCAGGGTTATTTCTGCTACAACGCGCTTTCCGCGGGTATGCAGAGAGTTTAAGTGAGAGTGCTTTTTATCGGTATCAAGGTTAGCGGCTAGTACAAAGTGCTCAATAGGACGTGGGTAGTTCGCTTGTATCCACTCACAACCCGCCTTAGTGGCTTTACTTACCATGTTCTGACCTGCCGCATCGCCGCAGGTGAAATTGAATCTTAGCCAGCGAAGCTTAGACGCAGCGTACTGCTCGATATCCCTTAGTTTGCCCACGCTGGTGGTGTTATCACTGGCGCGTTTGATGGCTTCAAAGTTTTGCTCGACCCATTTGCCAAATTCGAGGGCTTCTCTTGCGTTAGAAAACGCGAACATAGGCGCTCGCTGCATGGCATCGTCAATGACTGTGGTAGTTATGCCTCCAGCCTCTCTTGTTAAGCGCATGCCTCTACTGTAGCTGGCGGTCAAGGTGCCCTCTGTTGTTGCCATTGGAACGTAGAACTCACCTTTGGCGTGCTCTCCATTCACTAGCATTGGCCCTGCGAAGCCAATAGGCACTTGTGCAACACCGGCGAAGTTTTCTATGTTTCCCGACAATGTTTCAGGCGGGATAGAATAGTGTCCTAAGTGATTTAGCTGAGTGCCGGTTTCGCGCGCAATAAACTCGCGGCGTGTTCGGCTCATCTCTTGAGTATAGTCGTTGTCTGAGGAACGTGGGATTTTAGGCATTGGGCCACTCCTTTTTTCTCTCATAATAGGAGTGCAGATACCGAATGAGAACTGTTTACAATTTATACATGAGGATAAGTGCCACCTATGTATGTGCTGTTTATGTAGAAAGGCGTTAAATTCACCTTTCTACACGCAAAAAGCGGGGATGTTGCTTATTTCGAACTCATAAGCGACACGCGATAGCCCCGCATAAAGCAAATGATACTATGCTTTTTTATCCAATTTTGCCTGAAGTATAGCAATCTCTTCTCTGCGTTTTTTATCGGCTAGAGGGCGGTTGGCTTTTTCAGGCGCGTTTTGAGCACGGATTAAAAACCCTTGGGCTTCTTCGTATTCACCATCGTCGAAAAGAAACTCAGCATAAAAGAAGTTTTGGTCCATACCTTCTGGGTTAATTTCTAATGCACGCTTAAATAATTGTTTTGCCTTCTTATCGCTTCCAAAGCTAACTGGCCAGCCTGGTACTTTATGATAAAGTGCCGCTAATACAGTGAGTGCCGTCCCCTCTAATACCGCTTCCTCTTTTTCAATGGCACGTTCTAAATTTTCCTTCGCACTTTCAGCAAAGTCCAGGGCACCTAAACCGCCTTTCGCACTTGCTGTACTTGATTGAGAGATAGCTAGCCAGGTCAGTGCTTTAGCGCTATTTTCTGATTGCTCGACTAACACTTTCGCCTGCGCTATCAATGTAGAAAATGCCTCTAATTGGGCTTCACCTTCAAGCTCATAGTTCGCTTTTGCCCACGCGTGTTGTAACGGTAGTAAATCAGGGTTGCTTGCATGAACCGTAGATATCGACAACGTAGTAATAAGGATGAATAGAAAAGGAGAGAAGAAATTCTTTTTCTGCATGAAAAGTCGCCTTTATAAGATAGAGGTAGTTAGGAATAAACGAGATAACTCGACGAAATTGTTAGTAATTTCATGAATTATCGTTGAATCGGCGGCTAATCTAACGGTATTTGCAGTGAAAATCTAATACTTGTTGAAAATGGAAAGGCAATAAGAGCATTGCCTTTCCCTGTATACCTTTAGGGTGACTAACTTTTTCTCGCTATTTTCGCTTCCAATAAAGCGATCTCTCTTTTGCGACCTGAATCTGCAATAGGACGATCAGCGCGCGCTGGGGCGTCGAGCGCTTTCTTGGCAAACTTGAGCGCTTGCTCGTATTTTCCATTATCGAACAAGTACTCGGCGTAGAAATAGTTGGGGTCTATCCCGTCAGGGTTTATTTCAAGTGCATGCTTCAGCAATTTCTCAGCTTTTTTGTCGTTACCAAAGCTAATAGGCCAACCCGGAAGCTTATGGTACAGCACGCCTAGACTGGTCATCGCTGAGCCCGAGAGTGCATTTTCATCTAATCGCATTGCCTGTTCGAAACTCTTACGAGCATCCTTTGCGTAGTCCAGAGCACCAAGTCCCGCCTTGGCACCGGCTGTACTGGATTGAATTATGCCTTGCCAAATCAATAGCTCAGGGTTATTGGGTTCTGCCTTTACGAAAGATTTGGCGGTATTAATAAGGGCGACGAATGCTTTTTCCTTTTCTGCATCATCAAGTTCATAGTTAATATGTGCCCACTGATGCTGAAGTGTCTTTAAAGGGCTGGTTGCTGTTTCGCTTAAGGCTGATGTCGGCGCTGTACTTTCTGTGACTTCGTCAGCTTGAGCCATAGCAGTGTGACTTAATGCCAGACCGAGTCCCAGAATTACCGTGGTGCTAAGCATGGTTAATTTCTTCATAATAATGTCCTCGTGTTAAACCAGTTTGTTACCCAGGCGGGTATCGTTTTGAGCGCTGGTAGGTTTGTCTTGTGATTGCGTTTTTTGAAAGGCATAGCGTTTAATTGTTGGAAGTTTCTTTGCCAACGCATTGTCAACAACACTGGGAACTAGCGCGTTAAGCTTGGCAAAAAAGCGTTCAGTACGTCCTAGCGCGACCCTTGGCAAATTGTTTTCTAACTGTTTAATGAATGCTTGCGCTACTGCATCAGGCTCGTCTGTCTGGTTGCCCAATGCCTCATTTAGCGCATTAGCGCGTTCGTCATTTATGTCGGTACGCGTTGCGCGTGGCGCTAGATAGTGAAATTTAATTTTGCTATCGCTGAATTCTCTGTGCATCGCTTCCGTCCAGCCTTTCAAAGCGAATTTAGTTGCGCAGTAGGTTCCGTGCGCAGCAAAACCTATGCTTCCAAAAGCTGAGCCTACATTCACGACATGCGCAGACGGTCTACGTTCGAGTAACGGCAGTAGGCGTTGGGTTAGTAGCATCGGAGCCAGCATATTTGTCGACACAATTGACTCGATTGGGGTGCCCTCAAACTCGCCCATATAGGTAATGCCAGCATTGTTAACCAGAATACTTAAAGGACGTCGTTGGCAGGCACTTACTACTCTATCTCTGCCTTCATCTGACGTAATGTCAGCCACAATAGCAGTATGATGAAGGGTTAAATTTTGTTGCAGCTGTTCGAGCTTCGCCTTACTTCTGCCAGTTAGGATAGTGTGCGCGCCTTTTTCATCAAGCGCCTTGGCTATTGCTTGACCAATACCGCCAGTTGCACCTGTAAGAAGTACCACTTGATTACGCCACTGAATATTCATTGTATTTACCTTAACGTGTTATTAATTTACCTCGGGGGATAAGCACCAGAGGTAAACCCTTGAATTCAAGCAACCTGTTCCAAGCCGTGTTCAGGTGTTAATTCGCGAAAGATATCTCCGTATAAGCGATAAAACATGTTCGCGCTGTGAATGATCATTTGCTGCTCTTTGGGGTCAGTAATTTTGTTCATAAGCCCTTCAAAGAAAACAATGTGCTCTTGGTCTAGCGCACCGTGGGAGGTAAGGTATTTAAACGCTGATTTAGGCAGAGATAACTTGTCTTTGATTTGTTTTGCAGCCGCGTCGGCAAGCGCAATACTTGTGCCCTCTAAAACGAATACCATGCCAAAAAAATACAGTGGGCTTTTGCGTGCTATTGCATCAAAAGCATAGGCAACCATTAATTCGGTGGCGGGTGCAGGCTGACTTATTCTCGCCTGTTCTTTATCAACGCCACAGGCTGCAAGGTCGTTAAGGATCCACTCTTGGTGACCCATTTCTTCTTCAATGTATTCACCAATTGCTTCTCTTAGCCATTCCTTATCTTCGTTGAGTTTGGCACCTGTAGCCATAAGCAGGGGTACAGTAAACTTAACGTGATGATAAGCCTGTTGAAGAAAGGCAATATAGTCGTTTAGGTTAAAATCACCGTTAAAGCAGCGTTGTATAATCGGCGCCTGTAAGAATGACTGTCTGGCATGTTCGGTGTTGCTTTGAAGTTGCTGATAGAAATTCATAAATTATTCCTTGATAACAAATTGAGAAGAAAACGCTGTTGTGCCTTGAACGCTGTACTGGTGTTGGTCTTGGCTCTGGTAGAGCATGTCTAAATCAGTCGCGTAGCGGGCAATTATTGCGTCACGCTTCAGTTTTCCCGTTGGGGTAAGCAGTTGGTTTTCTGGCGTACAAAGATCGATGGTGGCGAAATTAACAACTTGCGCATAGTCAGGTAACTGCTTATTGATAAGCGCCACGGTGCTTTGAATCTGTGTATTAGAAATAGTATTGGAAGCGGGTACGAGGAGCGCGACACAGTAGGGTTTAGCTTCGCAATACACCAAAGCCTGCCTAAACAGTCCTGTTCCCAGCAGTAAAGATTCAATCCACTCTGGCGATACATTTCTGCCAAAGCTGTTCACCATTATGTTTTTTATACGCCCATTCAGCGTAAGTGTGTTGTCAGAAAAAAAGCCTAAATCGCCGGTTCTGACCTGGTTCGGATAAAATGAGGAAGGTTGATTCAGATAGCCCAGAAAGTGGTTGCCTGTAACTACAATTTCACCCTCTTCGATGTGCAGTTGATTATGACCAAGCGTTTTTCCGGCACTGCCCATCGTATTGCAATTGGGCGTGTTCAATGTTGATACTGATACCGCCTCAGATAAGCCATAACCTTCAAATACTGGTAGTCCCTTCGCTTGAGCTTGCGCCAGCAAAGTGGGCGCTACATGTGCACCGCCAACAGCAATGAACATTAGTGATGAAGGTGGTGTCCAGCCCTGATTACATGCCTCTACTAGCACCATTAGCAAGTCGGGCACCAAAATCACAGACGTTGGTTGAACGCGGTCTATCAGTGACAGCAGTGCGTTTGGGTTGACGAGTTTGCTTCCTTGAAATCCGCGCTCAGATGCCGTGGCTAAATAAACCGTGCCGCCGTGGTGCAGAGGGGCGTAAACACCTGCAATATTTTCAAGTAGGGTAGACAATGGCAGTAAACATAGGTGGTTCACTATTTCTGGTTGAACAGCGCGCTCAATAGAATGGGCAACTTTCCATTGCGATTCAGTAGACAGGCACACGCCTTTCGGTGAGCCCGTAGAGCCAGAAGTAAAGGTTATTTTGTTAGTACCTACAGGTGTGTATACACGAGAGTCATGTTTGAGTGGATGAGCGACAATGTCGTATTCGCTATCAATAACAGTCGGTGACTCACTCCATTCACTTAGTTCACCACCGCAATTGGTTAATAAAAAGTGACACTGGCTCTCATTTAATACATGTTCTTGTTGGGAAGCGCTAAAAAATAGCGGAACGGGGACACAGCAAACGTTAGCCTGTTGGCAGGCTAAATCAGCAATCACCCATGCAAAGCTATTGTCAAAGGCAATGCCCACCCTCTCGGCATTGTGGTTTGTTATCCAGCTTGCGAGGTTCTCGACGGCGCTCAAAAGGGCGCGGTAAGTCATTGAACCGTCTTTGCATTTCAGCGCAACGTCATCGTCGTGCCCGTTTATATACTGATTAAGCAACATACGCTGTTTCCTTTTTTGTGCAGATATTTTGCGTTAACGCATCCACATTTGCGGAAATAAGCTCAATTGCACGTTGGAAATGAGCATTAAGTTCAGGGCAGCCAATTATGTGTTGGGTTACGTGATTTAGCGACAGGGCAGTAACCTGAGGAGCGGTGTCATAATAGGTGCCCCAATCATCGCTATTCCCTTTAAGTTTTGACGCATCGGCTTTAACAAGGGGGAGGAGTTGAATACCCGCGCCCATGAGTAAAGAGGTGAGCTGTGAGGTCGCACTGAAAACCAGATATTTGCTACCACATCGTTTTAAAACGAAGAACAGGGCAAATAACAAGGGGAGGGTATAGCGCGATGCACTGCTAAAAAGGTTACCAACTTCAGCAATATGCGCTCTGTTTACGGTTATCCCTTGTAAGGTGAGGGCAGTTTCTACCGAAGTGTTAAGGTATTGCTCTATAAAAAGAGAATTATACTGACCATCATATGCGGCAAATCTTGCGCCTGCGGCGGCTTTAACTCCCTTAGCGTCAAGAGCAAACAGCATAGGCATAAAGGAAGTCACTCGTGCGTTGTAGCGAGCTTTAAAACCACTCGCTATAAACGCTTCAATACGGCGGCGGGCATTATGTCCATGTTTTGCCGCGATAAAGGTTATAGCGGGCTTTTCCTTTGAGACAATCGCAGATTGCTGACTAGCAACCTGGGTTGGAACAGAAGCTAAAACGTGACTCATAAACATGCTCATTGGTTTTGCGATGTTATGAGTATTTACGCGAGACCTTAAGAGAACCTTAAGTGGGAAAAACTTTTATAAATGTCAGCCCAAAATGTTAAGAACGCCCAAGCTAATTAATCGCTTGAGCCGTCATAGCTATTAAAAACTGGGCCGTTAGCCGGTAAATCACAGGTAGCGTTCGCAGCAGTGTCAGGAAGCAATAACCATTCGTCACGGTGAGCTACACCCAGTGAAGTGGCTTGTGATAAGTCTACACATTGAAATTTGTAGTCACTTGGAACTAACAAAAAGCGTTGACGTGTTAGCGGTCTAAGCCGCTGGTCTGAAATCTTTGTCTGCTCGCGGAAAGGCTCGGAAGTATCGGTCAACCAAGCCCACGCTGTACCGTTTTCTACTTCTTTAGGGGTATGGTAACCAAAATGAGCCATTTCAAAGGGTGAATAAAGCAAATACTGTTCTTTAAAGCTGACTATCCCTACCTCGAAGGCAGTTGAATCCTTCGTCAACATATTACTTATTTGGCTTTCTGCATTTTGAAGGACTGTACGGGGAGTTCGGTAGTCATTTAGCAGCCATGCACCGAATGTGGAAGGAATTACAGTGAAAATGAAAAGCCATGCCAGTAATTGGCGGGCGAGTAATTCTCCATCCCCTGCGTTGCGCTTTTTATTGTAAACATAGTAGACAATATGAGTACAAAGGCTAGCGAAACCGAGTACAAGTAATACTATGCTTAAACGAACAAGGGTTTCGCTGTCGCTGTCAAAGCGCGTCATCAGCTTAACAGCGGTGGGCTCGTGAAATAGCAGTGCTAAGCCAGCAATCAATAAAACGGCAGAGATTAACGAGGTAACTGCGCGCGCAAAAAGCACCAACCCTCTTGATACAGTTGAATTCGCAAGTACCAGACCTGCAACCATACTCAACGCAGGCAGTGCCGGTAGAACATAAACACCACGTTTACCTGGGCTGATACTAAAGAAAATGACAACCAATATTACCCATATCAACAGCGATGAGTAAGCGGGGTTGTGAGTAAGTACATTTTTTAACGACTTAGCTTTTGATACAAGTATGGCAATTGGAGTTATCCAAAATACAGGAATAACTTCAACAATATAGTAATACCAGGGCTCTATGTGGTGCCAGGCCTTGGCATATCGCTCAGCCGTTTGTTTAAACAAAATGTTCGACAAGTATTGTTGTATTTGAGGCTCTTGTTTTATCAAACCAAGATAAAGCAGAGGTGCAAGCCACATCGCCACAACTGATAGCATGATTAAGGGGCCAAACAACATGCGCAATGACCACTTGCCGCGATGTGAGCCGCTGGTAAATGCGAAAAATGCAATGGGGATAAATAAAAGAACAGGTAAAAAGCCAACGCCTTTGGTTATGATCCCAAGCCCCATAAAGAACCATGCTGCAAAGTACCACCGCCAATTAACATGTACATAAAAGTGCTGAATGAGTCCGTAGACGCCAATCCAGATAAAGCAGGCGACAAGGGCATCTATTTGAGCAAATTTGGCTTGAATAAGAAACTGAGGGCTCAGTAGGAGTACGAGCATACTCAACATTGCTGCTTTTTCATTGGCAAGTCTTAGCGATAGCTTGTAGGTTAACCCCAAAGTGACAAGGCTTGCGATAGCGTTAGGCAGGAGCATAGCCACCTTCAGGCTACCCGTTATAAGGTAAAAGAAGGCAATACACCACATAAACACAGGGGGCTTGTCTGGATAAATTTCGCCACCGCGCATGGGCACAAGCCACTGTCCGCTGTTCACCATCTCTTTTGCGACCAATGCGAATCGAGGCTCATCGGGGGGCCAAGCATCTCTGAAACCCAGACCAACAAATATCAGAGCACAGGCAAAAAAGAACAGGGTAGATGCATGGCTATTTGAATTAAGCATAAGCCTCACGACGGCTCACTCCTACGAGAAATGCCTGATAGGGATAGAAGTAGAAGAAAGCTAATGATTAAGCCACCAAATTGTAAAGGCTGTTCGAGGGAGCTGACAAATCGAGAACCGCTTCCAAGCAAGGTAAACAAAAAAGTTTGAGGCGCAAAACCGATTGCACTTGCAACAATAAACGGGACAAACGGAACGCTTAGCACACCTGCGACGGCGTTTGTGATTAAGTTAGAGCCAACAGGGAATAAACGAATAATTAGCACATTGCGAAAACTTCGCTTGGCCAGTTTGTTTTCAACAGGCTTTAATTTTGTACCTAAAAGACGGACGGCAAGTGAGCGCAGAGGGCCATTTGCTAATGCATAGGCGATACATGCAGACAATACCGTTAGCAACAAAGCAATTAACCCTCCCTGCAATGCGCCAAAGCCCACTCCGCAAAAAAAACTGACAGCCTGACGGGGAAAGCCCATGGTTAAAAGTACAACACAACCACTCAGTATCATGCACAGCGATTGCCAATTTAAATTTGAAATATAGGCATTCAACCAATCTGTATCATCACCGTGCTTCCATACTTCACCAGTGACTTCAAGCGACACATAGCAGATAAGCGCGATGCTTGCTGCCCCGATGAAAAACTGTATGAAGCTCTTGAGGCGGCGAAGATTAGTCTTCATGACCAATTCCGCTGGCAATGTGATTAAGCTTATTTCTGTACATTAGCCATCTGACGCCAAGCATATCGATGATCCCTGCCCAGCCACGATTCCACGCTGTGTAATTTGATTTACCTTCTAAGCGCGCGCGATGATTAACCGATACACATACCACTTCTCCCCCAAGCCTTTTAGTTAAAGCGGGAATATATCGGTGCATATGGTCGAAGTAGGGCAAAAGTAAAAAGGTACTTCTTGGGAGGAGTTTCAAGCCACAGCCCGTGTCTGGTGTGTCGTCTTGTAGGATCCACTGGCGAACACGATTGGCAACTTTAGACTGAAATCGCTTCCACGGGGTATCTTTTCGCTTTTTACGATGTCCTATAACGCAGAAGTGCGCAACATTAGTCTCTTTAGCTGCGCGAATCAGTCGCGGTATATCAGCAGGATCGTTTTGCCCATCAGCATCAAGGGTGATGATCCACTTGCCTTTTGCCTGTAAAACGCCGTGAAAAACCGAAGTGCTTTGACCGCAGCTTATAGGGTGGACGATGACACGACAACTTACCGGCAAGGTACTTGAAAGGTTATGCAGCAAGGATAGGGAGTCGTCGCTGCTACCGTCATTAACAACAATAATTTCTGTTGTTGTATTTGGAACCACCTCTGCAATTTCTCGTAACAAAGCAGAAAGGTTTTTGGCTTCATTTTTAGCAGGTAAAACAACACTGACGTCAAACTGGTGCATAAGAATATTTGGTAAATCATCGAATGACGTGCACTTTAAATGTTGAACCTTAAGGAAAGCTTAAGTTAGGCGCTAAAGTGCAAACTTGCATTAAAATTCGTATTCCAACGACATGCGAAGTGTGTGATCTTTACTGTCACCATTTAGTCCGGCAATAAAGCCCAGTTCCCATTTTAACTGCTGCTGTCGGTCAAAGCGTTTTATACCCATGAATGCTGGACCAACCCCGATAAAATCCTCTGCTACATACACTTCCAATCCAGGTTGTACTTCAGGGATCCAGCGATACCTAAACTTGGCTTTAAATTCGCTTTCCCATTCATTCTCAACAGTTTGACCCCACTCGTACACCAAGCTAATGTTAGTTGTTAAACTGAATTGGCCAAACTCTTTTTCTGTTAATATCCCCGCTTTAACTGCCCAGTCATCGGTATTGTGCTGCTTTTCCAGCTCAAACAGCGTTGCCCAGTCAGCCCAGTATCGCCCTTGTTCAGTCATCATCCAGCGTAACTCTACTTCGTAGCTTTCTAAGCCAAAATCTTGATTTTCATCCCGCGCACCGACAAGGTATGTCTCTAGGATCATAAACTCTGAAAGTGCATGGCCGAATGAGAAGCGTTGCATTAAAACATTGCCATCGTCATTTTGTCTTGAGGTAAGTCGCCACTCAAACTCACGTTCAAAGGGTAATACATAAGGGTGATAAACCTTATCTACGGTAAAATTATCTGCATAACCGTTACTTGAAAACACGGCGCATAATGCGATAGCGGTAAGGAGAAAACGTCTCACTGTGCGACCTCCTGAATTTCATCAGAGAATCTCTTTTTTGAAGAAAAGAAAGCAATCAAATTAGGCACGATAAGTGCGAAGAAAAACACCAATAAATAGCTCATCGAGGGCGTAGCCTCATAGCCAACGAGAGAATTCAGAAGATGACCATATTCGCTATTGTCACTAATTATTGTGCTGCTATCCCATAGCTGCCTTGGCGATGGGAAGGTGTCAGTTTGTTCCAATAGTAATGCGATATTAGCGGTTTGAGCTGCCAAAAATGTGGTTGCAAAAAAGTATGTTCCTCGCTTGCTAACAAAATGGGTGAGCAAAATATTAAGTAGAATAGCGATGCTAATACTTATACCCAGACCAATGATAGTGCCCAAGAGCAATAACGTACTATCACTATTACGTGATAACTCGGAAACAAAATAAACTAAAAAGTGTAGCGAATTGGGTAAGCCAATACCTATTACTAGCAGGGTGAGGCCTAGACTGAACTTATTTGAGATACGTGACGGCAAAAGTACAACAAGGCACATACCCAACCACGCAATAAAAAACAGTATTGATTTGAGATACTCAAATCCGGCACCTTCTGATAGCCGCGATACCAGTCCTAGCTGGGGGTAGGTAAATACAGCGAGCAATACCAGCAGCAACACCCGCCACGCAACGGCAAGCGTAGACACACGCGGCAGCGCCAGTAATACACTAATGAGCAGGAATATGGGCAAGGTGTCACGCAAGAAGAGAACGACAGTATTAATTAGCATCCAGCGTGTCCTCTTTGCTTTTAACTACTACCTTTCCTACTGCGCTATTAGGATGAAACTCGCCAAAAAAAGGATACTCACCGGCTTTTAATGGGCCAATAAAGATGGTCCCTCGGCTTTTCGCAAATATCACTTTTTCTCTGTTCAAAGAGAAGCTATCTATTTCTTCGGGAGTATCATCGAAATTGACAAAGGTTAGCTTTACTTTTTGCCCTGCAGGCACAATCACTTCCTGAGGAAAGAATAAGTGCTCTTTAATTTCCACCACCACTTCAGGTAAAGCGAACGCAAGGGGCGTATAAAAAGCACAAAGGGCTGAAAAGCAGAATAAAGAAATCTTAGAGTATGTAGTCATTGGAAAATGCCACCCTAACTTCTAATCCCCCGAGCGAACTTTCATCTAAAGAGAGCTCAGCTCCGTTTAATACAACGATTTGTTCTACAATGGCTAGCCCCAAGCCGCTTCCCGAATGAGGCGAGCTGTTAGATGCTCTTTTGAACCGGTTCAGCACGACAGCGCGCTGGTCAGCAGGGATGCCTGGCCCAGAATCGCAGACGCTTAAAATAAGCTCGTCTTTCCGTCGTTCAATCCTAATTATTATTTGTGCACCGCTAGGAGAGAATTTACTCGCATTGCTCACTAAGTTCTGAAGCAAGGTGTAAAGGACAAATTGAGAACTTAGCAACCAAGCTTCTTCTCCTTCCAGTGCTATTTCTTGGCTTTTATTTTCAATAGCGCCGTATAGGTCACTAATTACCTCTTGCGCGACCACGTGCACATTTACAGGTTCTCGCTGTTCTGCAAACGTTTCTGGGCTGGTGCGAGTAAGCAAAAGGAATTGATTTACCGCGTGTATCATTCTGTCAGTGTCTGCTTTAAGGGGAGCTAACACGTGGCCTTTTTCACCTAACTCGTTCGCTATATTGTGAATGTTTATTTTCATCACGCTGAGCGGAGTTCTCAGCTCATGCGCTGCGTTTGATGCGAATTGCTGCTCTCGTTCGAACGCTGAATTTAGTCGCGTGAACATAGTGTTTAATGTAGTAACAACAGGGCTAAGTTCACTGGGCTCTCGGGACAACGCAATGGTAGAAAAATCATTACCCTGTCGGCTGGCAAGGAGTTTTGATAGGTGTTTTAACGGCGATAGTCCCCAAGTAATGCCAAAAAAGAGAATGAGTGCAAGAATAGGCACACTAATTATAAAAGGGGTGATGGCGGCTACAGTTAGCGAGTCAGTTAAAGTAAAGCGACTACTTACGGGTTGAGCCACCATATACCAGCTATCATTATTCGGGTTAAACCGGGTATGTACCCGCCAGCGTGTACCCAGTGCGTTTACTTCAGAAAAGCCCTCGGAGAAGCTGGTTAATGGCGTGCTTAACGCATCAGTAGATGAGCTGGCCAGCTTACCTTGTCTCCATACTTGGAAGAAAAGTGTCTGTTGCTGTGTGCGGGTGCCGCTATCTACATATGAGATTGCGCGGGATAGCTCAACTAACTCGTTATCTAACAAGGTATTCGATATACCCAGCGTTGCGCGGTAGCCTTTAAGTGCTGCACTAAATATCACTAAAACAAGCGCGCTGATCAGTGTAAGAATTAGAAAGCGGCGAATTGAAGACAATTCACTCCCCCGATTTTGAAATGCAATAACCGACGCCTCGAATAGTCTTAATAAACTCAGGAGGCATTTTCTTACGCAAATTACTCACGTGTACTTCTATTGTGTTGCTTGACACTTCCTCTCCCCACTCATAAAGTTTATTTTCCAGCTGATCTTTACTCAGTATGCGCCCTGCGTTTTCAATAAGCGCTTTTAGTAGCATGAGTTCACGTCGAGGTAAGTGAACGTTTTGATTGTCGATAGTAAGCGTATGATGGGCAGTATCAAGGCTGACATTCTTAACACTAACAATGGTGTGAGATGCTGTGCTCAGACGACGCTCAAGTACTCTAATCCTAGCTAACAGTTCTTCTATTTCAAATGGTTTAGGTAAGTAGTCGTCGGCGCCTGCATCTAAGCCAGAGATTTTGTCTAGTGTTTTATCCCGTGCAGTTAATATCAACACAGGAAGCGTTGCGTTTTTCTTTCGAATAGATTTTAGTACGTCGAGGCCATCAGTGTCGGGTAAACCCAAGTCAAGAATGACAATGTCACTTTGGCCCGCTCTAAGTGTTGCAAGAGCATCTGCGCCTGAATAAACACAGTCTACCGTGAAGTTGGCATTCTTTAGTGAAAGGGCGAGGGCGTCAGACAACGGCCTATCGTCCTCTACAAGCAGTACACGCATAAAAAACTCATTGATAAAAAAACAAATCAAAACACTAAACGAGAGACCTTAAGAAAACCTTAAGTGCTTAGTGTTTTACTCTGACATCTCTTTTTCGAGCGCGCGTATTGCTAAATCTTTGTATTTGTCCCACCGCGCATAATCTAGTTTGTAAGGTATTGTTGGGTTGCCGAGCTCGTGAATTTTTCTACTTTCAGCATCGGCAAGCATTTCTGCTTTTCTGTGCCCTTCGAAGCTATCGAAGATACGTTCGAGTTCTCCATCATCTAGAATCCTGACAAGACCTAATCTCAATCTATTCGCGAGGGCAGGGTTATCTGGGCTAACAAAAAAGTACTCATAGTTGGGGTATTTTAATAGGTGGAACTGCTCTAAAGAGACATGCTTATCTTTGTGGCGTTCTAAATCGCGGTGTACTTCAATGATATTTCTGGGGAAAGCGTCAACTAGCCCCCTATCTACCATCGAGTACATAGAATGGAACCAAAGGCTCCAATCTTCACCACTTACGTTATAGCCATTTGCTTTAAGTACACTTAAATCTGGCCAGTCTGCGCCTTGAACCATGGTTGATTGCTTTAATGCTTCGCCGGTTTGTTGGGCAAAACTGGACTGCTCAGAAGGGTTAATCACCAATACGCGATAACCTGAATAACCTTTCAGCAGTGGTAACTTAATGGGCAGAAGACGCTGCTCTCGGTTACTGTTGGTGACACTCCACATTACATCCGCATCGCCTTTTAGCAAAGTAACAAGCTGACGACTCTGACTCATAGGATGGGGGTGAGGGGTTAAAGCAACATCACCGTATTCCGGTGTTGCTGCGATAACTGCACTGAGTACAGCTACGTGATAACTTCCATAATCATCATCGGCAAACGCACGTGTATATACTAACTCCTCAGCATTAACACTGGCCATAAGTAGCGTGTGTAGCATCATCATTGAAGCTACGAAGCGAGACATTTTCATTTTGTTTTTATAACGGTTCCAAATATAACGTTTTGACGTTACCTCAAATCGGTTTCTATGTCATCGGCAGATGATGGAATTTTATCCATATTTTTTGTTCTTAGGGGTTCGCATTTCCTTCAATTCCTGTATAATTCGCGCCCTGCCCAGTTACGCCCACCTTTGGGAAGGTGGAAGAATCAGCCGGCTCGAAGGGGTCATTGTGTTGATTTTAAGGTGATTTCTGGTGTTCAGAAATCAGTAACGACGATATTATTCGGGTGAATTTGAAAATGAAAACTTTTGTTGCTAAGCCAGAAACGGTACAACGTGACTGGTATGTGGTAGACGCCACAGACAAAACTCTAGGCCGTTTGGCTTCTGAAATCGCACTACGCCTTCGTGGTAAGCACAAGCCAGAGTACACACCTCACGTGGACACTGGTGATTACATCGTAGTAATCAATGCTGAAAAAGTTGCGGTAACAGGCCGTAAAGCGCAAGACAAAATGTACTATGCGCACTCTGGTTACCCAGGTGGTCTTAAAGAGACAAACTTTGAAAAACTAATTGCTCACAAGCCAGAAATGGTTATTGAAAAAGCAGTTAAAGGCATGTTGCCAAAAGGCCCTCTAGGTCGCGCAATGTTCCGTAAAATGAAAGTTTACGCAGGTGCAGAGCACAAGCACACCGCACAGCAACCACAAGTTTTGGACATTTAAGGAGCTATTAACATGGCAGATACTCAATACTACGGCACAGGCCGCCGCAAAAGTTCTACTGCTCGTGTGTTCCTACGTCCAGGCACAGGTAGCATTAAAGTAAACCAACGCGCTCTTGACGAGTACTTTGGTCGTGAAACAGAGTGCATGGTTGTTCGTCAGCCACTTGAACTTGTTGAAATGACTGAAAAGTTTGACGTATACATCACTGTTAAAGGTGGTGGTTCTAACGGTCAAGCGGGTGCAATCCGTCACGGTCTTACTCGTGCTCTTATGGAGTATGATGAAGCACTACGTCCAGCACTTCGTAAAGCTGGCTTCGTTACTCGTGACGCACGTCGCGTTGAACGTAAGAAAGTTGGTCTACACAAAGCGCGTAAGCGTCCACAATTCTCAAAGCGTTAATTTTTACGTTTTTTGTATTTTCAAAAACCCGGCTTATGCCGGGTTTTTTATTGCTTTTTTTCTATTACAAGTTGCCTGCGTCCCACATTCAGTAAAGTCTTCAAGCCTCTACAATTCATAACAAAGGTTTAATTTGCTGGTGTTATCTAACCAAATATTCTTCAAAACCTTGATTTTAGGCCTTTCCCTCACTAAACCTAAACACACCTTTTGAATTAAATTATCGCTTAAATATCAGTAAAACCTTGTGTTTATAAGGGCTTTTCTTTTATCATTTGCGGTCGAAAATTTTGAAAACTTTCGTGACCTCGTAAACCAGTAAATTTTTACTGTTACGTCGCTGTCATGACAAGCCATATGATGCATGACGCAAGCGTGATAAAACCAGTATAAGCTTGGGTTACACATCATAATTATCCAAACCTGGAGAAATGTGGATGAGCAATGTATCTGTAGATGCAACAGAGTCTGCACACAATGAAAACCAGCCAGAAAACAACACTCGTCGTCGGTTCTTGACCGTTGCCACGTCGGTAGTTGGTGGTGTAGGTGTCGTTGGTGCTGCTGTGCCTTTTATTGCGTCCTGGAATCCAAGCGCCAAAGCGAAAGCCGCCGGTGCTGACGTTGAAGTAGATATCAGCGGGATTGAGCCTGGACAGTTAGTACGTGTGATGTGGCGAAGCAAGCCTGTGTGGATTGTACGTCGTACGCCTGAAATTCTTGAAGAACTAGGCGCGCACGAAGATAAGCTGAAAGATCCTAACTCTGAAGCTGAGCAGCAGCCTGCGTTTGCTCAAAACCGTTTCCGTTCAATGAAGGAAGAGTACCTTATCCTTGTTGGTATCTGTACTCACCTGGGTTGTTCTCCACAGCATCTTAAAGACGGTGCATTTGAAGAAGTGGTTGAAGGCGTTCCAGATGGATTCTTCTGCCCGTGCCACGGTTCGAAATTCGACATGGCTGGACGTGTATTCCAAAACGTTCCTGCACCGTTGAACCTGGTTGTACCGCCATATCAATTCGTTGATGACAATAACATCATCATCGGTTCAGAAGCGGAGGCCGTGTAATATGAATGCTTTCCTAGGTTGGATTGAAGAACGCATCCCAATGATGCGCGTTGCGAATATGCACGCTCTTCAATATCCTGCTCCAAAGAACATGAACTTCTGGTATGTGTTCGGTTTTCTAGCAACTATTGTTTTGGTAAACCAGATTGTTACTGGTATTTGGTTGACCATGAACTTCGTTCCATCTTCAGAAGGCGCATTTGCTTCTGTTGAATACATCATGCGTGAGATCGACTACGGTTGGATCATTCGTTACATGCACAGTACTGGCGCATCAGCGTTCTTTATTGTGGTATATCTACACATGTTCCGTGGCATGATTTACGGCTCTTACCAGAAGCCTCGTGAGCTTCTATGGGTGTTTGGTATGTTTATTTACCTAGCGCTTATGGCAGAAGCTTTCATGGGTTACGTTCTACCTTGGGGACAAATGTCTTACTGGGGTGCGCAGGTAATCGTATCACTATTTGGTGCTATTCCTGTTGTTGGTCCTGACCTTGTTATCTGGCTACAAGGTGACTACGTTATCTCTGGCGCAACACTAAACCGCTTCTTCGCATTACACGTTATTGCGTTGCCGTTGGTTATCGTTATTCTTGTGTTCCTTCACATTATTGCACTTCACGAAGTGGGTTCTAACAACCCTGATGGTATCGCTATCAAGCACAAGAAAGGTTCACTACCTGAGTCTGAAAAGACGAAGTATGAAATTCATGAATACTACACAAGCAAGTACGACATTGCTGATGACGTATTGCCGTTCTTCCCACACATCGTACTTAAAGACCTTGTGGCGTTCTGTGTATTCTTAGCATTGTTCACTTACGTGCTGTTCTTTGCCCCTGAAATGGGCGGTAAATTCCTAGAGCACCCTAACTTTGAAATTGCTAACCCACTTAAAACACCAGAGCATATCTTCCCTGTTTGGTACTTCACACCGTTCTACGCGGTACTAAAAGCGGTACCTGATAAGCTATTCGGTGTATTAGCAATGTTCGGTGCTATTGCTGCGCTATTTGCTCTGCCTTGGGTTGACCGTGGTCGCGTTAAATCATGGCGCTATCGCTGTGGCCTACACAAAGTAAACCTAATTGTGTTCGCTATCGTGTTTGTTTTCCTTGGTTACCTAGGTGGTACGCCGCAAGAAAACTGGAAAATCATTGCCTCGCAAATCGCAACAGTAATGTACTTCGGTTTCTTCATTGCACTGTTCCTATACAGCAAAAACGAAAATACTAAACCAGTGCCAGAGAGGATTTCTAAATGAAAAAAATGATGTGCTTTTTAGCCTTCTTCCTACCTGGCGTCGCGTTTGCGGCAGGCGGGAACGTACACCTAGATGAAGCGCCTATCGATTTGACTGATAAGGCGTCTTTACAACGCGGTGCACAGTTGTTCATGAACTACTGTTTGGGCTGTCACTCAATGAAGTATCAGCGCTATCAGCGTTCATTCCAAGATTTGGGTATTCCTGATGAACTAGGCCAAGAGTATTTGCAGTTCACGGGTGACAAGGTGTCTGACTATATCACTCGTGCAATGCCTGAAGAGGCAGCAGCAGGGTGGTTTGGTGCTGCTCCACCAGATCTAACGCTAGTGGCTCGTGTTCGTGGTGAAGACTGGATTTACACTTACCTGCGCTCTTTCTATGTTGACGAAAGCCGCCCGTTTGGTGTTAATAACACAGTGTTCCCAGAAGTGGGTATGCCACACGTGCTTCAGCCACTTCAAGGTACGCCAACGCGCACTTATGAAGAGCAAATGGTTGATGGTGAGATGGTCAAGCGTTATGTAGGCATTAAGTCAGATGGTACTGGCGCAATGTCTCCTGACGAGTACGACCAAGCCGTTGCCGATATCGTGAACTTCTTGGAGTACACAGGTGAGCCTGCGAAACTTGAATCTCACAAAATCGGTAAGTGGGTGCTTATCTTTATCGCAGTATTGTTCGTATTTGTTTACTTATTGAAGAAAGAATACTGGCGAGAAGTGCACTAATCGCACAGATTTATGTATAATATGAAAAGGGGGCTTCTCGCCCCCTTTTTTTGGTATTTACTCGTGCTACCTGAAAACCCTTTTGTATAGGGTGTTCAGGTAGCACGAGTTAACGTAATAAGCTTACCGTTTGTAAGCGTAAACTTGTTTCTCGACGGAGGAAATTGAATGGCCGTAGCCGCGAATAAACGTTCTATTATGACGTTGTTCTCTGACACAATTGATATTTATAGCCACCAGGTGCGTATTGTGTTGGCAGAAAAAGGTGTGGGTGTTGAAATCAGCTACACAGATCCTAGCAACCTGTCTGAAGATCTGTTGGAGCTTAACCCTTACGGTACTGTTCCAACTCTAGTTGATCGCGAGCTTGTACTTTACAAGTCGCACATCATCATGGAATACCTTGATGAGCGTTTCCCTCATCCACCACTTATGCCGGTTTACCCAGTATCACGTGGTCAGAGCCGCCTTATGATGCACCGCATCGAGCAAGACTGGTACTCGCTTGCTGCCCGTATTTTCCGTGGCGAAGGTGATGTAGAAGCAGCACGTAATGAGCTGCGTGAAGCTTTGCTATCTCTTGCGCCTGTATTTGGTGAAATGCCTTACTTTATGAGCGAAGAGTTCAGCTTAGTTGATTGCTACCTTGCTCCGCTATTATGGCGTTTACCTGCACTAGGTATTGAACTAAACGGTGCTGGCAGCAAAGAAATTAACGCTTACATGAACCGTATTTTCTCTCGTAGCTCATTTAAAGCGTCTTTGACTGACCAAGAGCGTGAGATCCACAACCCGCTATGACATCTATGACGTCAAACCAGCCCTATTTGCTTAGGGCTTTTTATGAGTGGATTGTTGATAACGACTTAACGCCGTACATTGTGGTAGATGCAACCAACGAGTTGGTTGAAGTGCCGCAGGAGTTCGTTAAAGACGGTCAGATCGTTTTAAACGTATCGCCTAGTGCGTGTGTTAACTTTTCTCTTGATTTAGATGGCTTATCGTTTCAAGCACGCTTTTCTGGGCAACCTAGAAGATTAAGTATGCCTTGTGAAGCGGTAATGGCTATTTACGCAAGAGAAAATGGTGCAGGTACGGTATTCGCCACTGAAGAAGATGTGGCTCGTGCGCAGCAAGAGCGCCCAGAAACATCTGAAGATGTTTCTCAACCTAGCGGACCGACGTCGCTGGAAGATGCTGATGCAAGCGACGTGAAAGACGCACCTGTTCCACCTAAAAAGGGTAAGCCTACCCTCAAAGTTATTAAATAGTTTATTAAATAGCTTATCAAATAACGTATTAGCCTGGTTTTGTGAAGTTTATCTACTCAGCAAAGCCAGCGCTTATCTTTCTTATTCCCGTTAAGTTTTATCTCCGGTTCCCCTTCGCACAAAAGTAAAAACACCCCATTACCTGCGTAATAGGGCGCTTTCACGTGGTACTGTGTTTAACCATTTAACGGGTTCGGGTTATCACCGCGCGGCTCGTTGGGTAATCAAAGCGATGGGCCTCGGTTAGTACCGATGTGGATAGACCCTCACGGCTTGGATCGTCAGCGTTTGCACTAGTAACTACACCTTGGTGAAGTCTTACTGCATCGGCAAGATCATCCCTCACCACATCATAACCCGCTGCTTCACCACCGCCACCGGCAACACCCGGTACGCCATATCCACCCAGCGCGTTTCCGGTCCCAGCTTCAACAACATCTGTACGGGCACTATTTAATTCATCGATAAGCTCAGTACCGGCGTCGTATGCATTAAGGTAATAAGTGTAGGTACCCGGCTCGGTTGGAATTTCAATACTGTCCATACCAACAAAAGCGTCGTTAGTAGGTATTAGCATGGAAAGTAGCGAAAGATATGGCTTGTCCATAGTATCGAAGGGATAGCTTAACGTAGCTTTCGGCGCAAGAAGTCCGCCAAAACGGTGCCACGTATTTGAATCATTGTCGTAATCCAAACCAAGTTTTTTCTCGCAATCAATTGCTCAGTGAGGTGTGGGGCTATAACCACGAAGGCTACGAGCACACGGTGAATACCCATATAAATCGTTTACGCACTAAGCTTGATAAAATCAACAGTATTGAAAATGGTGGACAGCTAGTAGAAACCGTCTGGGGTGTGGGTTACAAGTTGAACGTCAATGGATATATAGCGAAAGCGCTTATTGCATGAGTATTTTTTAGCTCACCATGCCCTATCAGGCATGAGAGTTCAAAATTAACTTAAATTAGAAACAGCGTCGCAGTACCTAAGAAAGCAAAAATACCCACTACATCGGTTATCGTAGTTAAGATAACACTGCCAGCTAGGGCAGGGTCTATCTTAAGACGCTTCATGATCATAGGTAAGGTTGCACCCGCTAAAGCAGCCGCAATCATGTTTACCATCATGGCAAAGGCAATAATTACGCCCAGCATGTAATCTTGTTTCCATAACGCGATGACAGAGGCAATAAGCACCGCCCAAATGGCACCGTTTAAAAAGCCGATGGATATTTCTTTACTGATAAGCCATCGTGAGTTACTCGCGTTAACATGGCCTAATGCCATACCGCGAATAACTAGCGTTAGCGTCTGATTACCCGCTACACCGCCCATACTAGGGACAATGGTATTTAAAATAGCTAACACAGCCAGTTGGCTCAGCGTTGCTTCAAATAGATCACTCACCATCGCAGCCATTAGCGCCGTCACTAAGTTTACCGCCAGCCACACCGAGCGTCGTTTGGTACTTTGCATAACGGGTGCAAAGGTATCTTCGTCATCATCAAGACCCGCCATACTCATCATCGAGTGCTCGGCGTCCTCACGAATAATATCAACCACGTCATCAATGGTAATTCGGCCCACTAAGCGATGGTTTTCATCTACAACAGGTGCTGAAAGCCAATTGTATCGCTCGAACAGGCTTGCGACTTCATCGTCTGGCATATTCACAGGAATCGCTTCAGATTCCTCATCCATAACGTCAGACACTTTATCGTCGGTATCTGCGGTGAGTAAACGGGTAACCGGAACAATACCAACAAGGTTGTCAGTTCGGTTTACCACGTAAAACGTATCCGTATTCTCAGGTAGCTCACCTTTTAAGCGGATATAGCGCAGAACCACGTCAATGGTCACATCTGGACGTAAAGTGATGGTGTCGGTGTTCATGATGAAACCAGCGGTTTCCTCACCGTAAGACAGCGCTTGCTCTGCGCGCACGCGATCTTGTGCATCCATCGAATCTAGAATATCGGCCAATACTGGCTCGGGAAGGCTGCTTAGCGTCTCTGCTAAGTCATCGGTATCCATCTCTTCAAGTGCGTCAACCACATTAGCGGGAAGCATTTTTGTAATGATACCGTTTCGAACATCGTCAGACAGTTCTTCTAAAATGTCGCCGTGAAAGTCACCATCAATGAGCTCCCATAATTCGTCACGGGTTCTGCTAGGGCTAGATTCAAGAATGTGGGCGACGTCTGAAGGCGGTAATTCAAGCAGAAGCTTACGTACAGATACGAATTGACCGTTGGTCAACGCAGCGTTGAGTGCGCGTAACTGAGTTTGTACGTATTTAGAAACAAGCGCTTCTGCCATAAGGCGTTATTCCTACAAGCTAAAAGATGAACAATGCAGGCCATAGAGCCTAAGTGGGCGTAGAATATCGCAATTATGATGAGTCTGTCATGATAATTGCGTAGGTTTTGCGCAGGATTTTAAGATAACTGCGCTAAGTGTTGATTAATTGGTCAATGGATTGGGTAAGTAAGACTATTCGTCTTCGTTAAATCTGCCCTCAATAAGCTCTTCAATAGCTGCAAGTGCATCAACAGCATCACTGCCGTCCACAATCACATCTACCTGTTCACCTTGATGGCTTTCAAGCATCATTAATCCCAATACACTGCTTGCGTCTGCTTCTTTATCGCCTTTTTTTAAGATGATTTTAGCGTCGAATTGATTAGCCAGTTTAACCAGTTGGGTCGCCGCTCTCGCATGCAACCCTAACTTATTGACGATAGTTAGCGTTTTTTGAATAGTCATTACTGATTCAGCTCTCTATGGCGAATTTGAACATCAGGGTGTATTTCACTGAAGGTTTTCGACAGGGTCTGTGCGATATAAACCGAACGGTGTTGCCCGCCAGTACAGCCAATGGCTACGGTTACGTAACTTCTGTTATTGCGTTCTAAATGAGGCAGCCATGTCGTTATTAAATTCTGAATTTGCCAAATGAACTTGGTCACTACAGGCTGCGACCCCAAAAATACTTCTACTGGTGCGTCTAATCCGGTCAGATGTTTAAGGTCGGGCTCCCAGTGGGGGTTAGGTAAAAAGCGGGCATCAAAAACGTAATCCGCATCTTTAGGAATGCCGTGCTTAAAGCCAAACGACTCAAACACAAGCACAAGGCGTGAGCTTTTCTTACCCAGGATACGCTCTCGAATTAACTCTGCCAGTTGGTGAATGGTAAGCTTATCTGTATCTAGATATAAATCTGCGCGCTCAGCAATAGGAGCAAGTAGGGCAGACTCGGCTTTAATGGCTTCTGAAAGCGATTTATTAAGCTTGGCGAGAGGGTGAAGACGACGTGTTTCGCTAAAACGCTTAACCAGTACATCATCGCTCGCGTCAATGTAAACAATGGTCATCGACCACGAAGAAGGCAGGTAGTCTAGAATTTCTACCAAATCGTCAGGATTTTTAGGTAAGTTTCTCACATCGATACTTACCGCAACCTGATCGTACTCGTCAACAACTGTATGGGTTAAGGTGGGAAGTAAGTTTACCGGGATATTATCAACACAGTAATAACCTAAATCTTCCAATGCGCGAAGTGCGACAGACTTACCAGACCCCGAACGACCACTGATTATTATCAGCTTCACCTACTTTCTCCCTAATACTCTGGTTTTATCACATACGCGTTGTTGAATTAGGCGCCTACTAAACGGTTAATAGGCGCTTAATGTTTAACTTAATGCAGATAGAATATCGTCGCTTGTCGTTGCGCGACGTATTGCTTTAATCGTTTCTTTGTCGCTTAGTTTACCAGCCACGGTGGCCAGCGTTTGAAGGTGTCCTTCGGTCTGTTCCTCAGGAACGAGTAGAGCAAAAAAGATGTCTACGGGTTTCTCGTCAAGGGCGTCGAAGTCGATTGCTGGCGTGCTGGTTACAACAATGGCAATCACTTTCTCGAGGCCCGGCAGGCGTCCGTGGGGCAGGGCGATACCATTGCCAATGCCTGTACTACCCATACGCTCTCGAGCCATCAAACTGTTGAGTACCGTTGCCTGATCAATGTTCTCGTTTTGCTTGGCAGCGATATCAGCGATGATCTCAAGAATTCGCTTTTTACTATTACACTGAACCGCACACTCGGTGCGGTCCAGACTTACGATGGCTTGTATATCCATGCTTAATTAACTACTAATGTTTTTTCAGTTTTTCCTTATGCTTGATTACCTGCCGGTCGAGTTTATCAACCATGCTGTCAATCGCCGCATACATGTCGGTATTTTCTGAGGATGCGAATACTTCAGCGCCACTTAAATGAACGGTCGCTTCGGCTTTTTGATTTAATTTTTCAACGTTCAGGATGACATGCACATTAGAAATGTGATCAAAGTGACGTTCAAGTTTGCTGAACTTCGTATCGACATAATTACGCAAAGAGTCGGTGATTTCGACATGATGACCAGTAAGGTTGATTTGCATATTTCGTCTTCCTTATATTATTAAGCCCGATTAAATAAGGCTTTTGCGTTGGTTCGACGGCGGGATCGACAACGATTCCCGGTACTTTGCTATTGTTCGCCGGGCAACTTTAATGCCCTGTTCGGCCAACAATGAAGCAATCTTGCTATCACTTAGCGGCTTGCTAGGCTTTTCAGCGGCCACTAATTTCTTGATCAATGCACGAATCGCTGTAGATGAACATTCACCACCAGACTCTGTTGCAACGTGGCTTGAGAAAAAATACTTCAATTCGAAGATTCCACGTGGCGTATGCATGTACTTTTGCGTTGTCACTCGCGAAATAGTGGATTCGTGCATATCTACCATTTCTGCGACATCATTTAGCACCATTGGTTTCATCATTTCCGGGCCGTGCTCAAAAAAGCCCATTTGCTGCTGCACAATGCAGTTTGCAACCTTCATTAAGGTTTCGTTACGAGATTCAAGGCTCTTTATGAACCACTTAGCCTCTTGCATGTGTGAGCGGATGAATTGTGAATCGCTACTATTCTTGGCACGGCGACTCATTGCAGCGTATTGTTGATTTACGCTTAACTTAGGCAGACTGTCGGGGTTCAGCTCAACCACCCAACGGCCATTTTTCTTGGTTACTGAGACATCAGGAATAACGTACTCAGGCTCTTTAGTAACTAAAGCACTACCTGGGCGAGGATTCAAGGTTTGCAGTAAACGCATTGCCTCGCGTAGCTGATCTTCTTTCAATCGGCTTTTACGCATAAGCGTACGATAGTCTTTGCTGCTCAGTAAGTCAGAGTACTCTTCAATCAGTTGCTTCGCTTCAGCAAGCCACGGTGTGTCTTCTGAAAATTGACGCAATTGCACCATCAAACATTCTTGTGGAGAGCGTGAGCCAGAACCAATAGGGTCGAACATCTGAATGCGCTTTAGCACACATTCTATTTCGTCCATTTCAATCGGCTCTTCCATATCATCATCGTTAACCGCTTCTAAAATATCATCAAGGGTAACGGTTAAATAACCTGACTCGTCAATAGAGTCGATGATTGCTGTAGCGATTGCGCGATCGGTATCCGAGAAATGGGTAAGGCGCATTTGCCAAAGAAGGTGCTCTTGAATATCTTCAGTAGTCTCACCTTGGAAGATTTGCTCGTCGTCATTGGATGGACCTGGAGCTGGCGAAGATGAAGCAGAGTAGTATTCGTCCCATGTGCTGTCGATTGGCAGCTCATCGGGAAGATCGTTTTTCTCAAGTGCATCGCCGGCTTCTAGTGTGTCACTAGATGCAGAAGCAGTGGCCTCAGAGCCGCTGTCATCGTTGTCGATATTGTTCTTTTCTAGTTGCGGCTCGTCGTTACCTTCTTCAACTTCTAATAGCGGATTAGAATCGAGCGCTTCTTGGATCTCTTGTTGAAGATCAAGTGTAGAAAGCTGCAGCAGTTTAATGGCCTGCTGAAGCTGTGGTGTCATGGTAAGTTGTTGGCTAAATTTTAGCTGTAAAGATGATTTCATCTACGTCTTATTTAAATGCTCTAAATTGAATATACCAGAGCGAAACTGAAAAATGACAATTCGGTTACATTAACTATAGCCTGAATTGTTCGCCTAGGTATACATCCCTTACTTTTTGATTACTTAAAACCTGTTCCGCCGTTCCTTGCGCAATAAGCTCGCCATGACTCACAATGTACGCCTTTTCACAAACATCCAATGTCTCTCGTACGTTATGGTCCGTGATAAGGATTCCAATACCCCTATCGCGAAGATGTTGTATTATCTTCTTTATATCATTAACTGATATTGGATCAACACCAGCAAATGGTTCGTCTAACAAAATAAATTGCGGTTTTGCTGCCAGAGCGCGGGCAATCTCAACGCGACGGCGTTCGCCCCCTGACAAACTCATCCCCGTACTATTACGTATATGGTTAATATTAAATTCATCAAGTAGCGCATCTGCTTCTTCTTCTTGCTGTTGTGAATTTAAATCTTTACGGGTTTGCAAAATGGCCATGATATTTTCATGCACTGTGAGCTTTCTGAAAATAGAGGCTTCCTGCGGTAGGTAGCCAATTCCGCGGCGTGCGCGCTCGTGCATGGGCTGATGAGTTAGCTCATTGTTGTCGATTTCAATCTTGCCTTTATCCAGATTCACTAAACCAACAATCATGTAGAATGTGGTGGTCTTACCAGCGCCATTTGGGCCAAGAAGACCAACAATTTGACCCGTTGAGACAGACAGACTTACATCTCGAACAACCTGTCGTGACTTGTAAGCCTTAGCAAGATTTTTAGCGCTCAAAGTTGCCATTGCTATTCATTGCCCTCGTTGTCTTTTTTGTCTTTCTTAGACGAAGTTTTGCGAATGGTCTCAGGTGTGAATACTGTGGTCACTCGACCCTCACCATCCTTACCTGCGCCGCCAGTCGCTAGCAATTGCTCGGTAATCATATCGAACGTGATGTTGTCACCCTGTACTTTACTGGTGTCTTGTTTCAACTCTGCGTTTCCGGCAAGAGAAATCGTTCGGTTTACCACTTCATAGCGTATTTCATTTGCTTTTGCCGAAACGGGCGTGCCGTCTTCCAATTGCTGGGAATAGCTTGCCGGCTTTCCTCTAGCAATAAATATTTCACGACCACCACCGTCAGTGGCAATTACTTCCACTTCGTCAGCTTCAATAACCAAAGAGCCTTGAGTTATGAGTACGTCGTCTTTGTACAACGCAGTTTTATTTTTACCGTCGATAAACTGGGTGTTCGAGCCTATTTTTATGGGCTGCGAAAAATCATCTTCACTGGCGTGTACCGCACCGCTAGCGATGGCAAGCAATAAACTAGTTGCTAGGGGAATAAGTGGTTTGTACATGATCTAAAAGCTCGTATTCTTGTGTGCGTAAATTCGCGTTAAACCCATTACTTAAAATGACATATTGGGTGCCCAGTATTTCAACGGGTTGGTCAGATGTCATTTGCTTGGTTTCTAAATTAATTTGAATGTACTCGGTCGATATACTTCTGACAAAGTCATCGCCAGTTTGGTTCTCAATATTAACTTGGTTTTCCAGCTGGATTAGCTCGTTATTGTATAGTGTACCTTCATCAGCGGTTACCACCCATGGTGATGACGCGTTTTCTGTATAAAGGGTGTATTTAGGTTGCTGAAACAATACAAAGCCAAGCTGGTCGTAATGCTCCATCGACTCTGCAAATACTTTGTGATTTAACTCACCGTCTTGATTGTACAGCGTAGTGGTTAGATTTTTTGCTTTGTAGGCGGGCTTTAGCGCATCGTTTTCACGATTCCCCTGCGTTTCAGGCTGCTCTTCCATCCACGTAGGGATGTACATCAGCATCGCCAGAATAAATAGCGCCGATATACTTAATCCTAAGCGATTAAAGCCAAACAGGCTCATACACTAGCTCCAAAAATCTCATTTGTTACCCCTTTGGCCTGCAAAATGGTATCCGATATTTCTCGGACCGCGCCAAACCCACCGGGAAGGGTCGTAATCCAGTTTGCTTGTTTTGCTACGTAAGGATGGGCATCGGCAACCGCAATTTTAACCGCAACGTGCTTGTACATACCCGTATCTGGCATGTCATCACCTACCGCAGCCACTTCGTCAGTGTTTAACTCAAGGCGTTTCATCAGGTCGCTAAGCGCGTCTGCTTTATTCTCTTCGCCTTGAATTATATGTGCAACATTCAGTGCCTTCATTCTATTTTCAACAATGGCAGAGCGACGTCCAGTAATAACCGCGACATTCACTCCATTGCTCACTAGCGCTTTTACACCATATCCATCACGGGTATGGAATGCTTTAAGTTCTTCACCGTCGTTACCTAAGTAAATTCGGCCATCTGAGAACACACCATCAACGTCGCATACCAGCAACTTTATCTTGGCTAGTTTTGCGAAAAGCGAGTCATTCATTTCCGTGTACAAGGTGGATGTCATTTAAAGCACTCCTGCTTTTAGTAGCATATGCATGTTAAAAGCCCCAACAGGTTTGCGCTTATCGTCAGTAACCATTAACGCACTAATTTTATGGGTTTCCATCAAATTCAGGGCTTCTACAGCCAGCTGACCTGCGGTGGTAGTCTTGCCGCCTTTAGTCATTACTTCTTCTACTGTCGCACTGTGTACGTCTACGCGGGCATCGAGAATTCGTCGTAGGTCGCCATCCGTAAAGACGCCTGTCAGCGTACCGTCTGCCGCTATCACGCCTGTCATACCCAACCCCTTTTTAGATATTTCCAGCAGTGCGTCAGCAACAGAAGCACTGGCATGGACAAGGGGGATATCACTGCCGCTTTGCATGATATCGCTAACTTTAAGCAGAAGTTTTCTGCCTAAACTGCCGCCTGGGTGCGAAAGCGCAAAGTCATCTGAGGTGAAACCTTTTTGGTCGAGCAGTGCTACCGCAAGCGCATCACCCATAACCAGTGTGGCGGTTGTGCTTGACGTAGGAGCAAGACCTAGCGAACACGCTTCTTTTTCAACGCTGATATCAAGCACGACATCTGCGTGTTGCCCTAATGAACTGGAAGCACTGTTGGTCATGGCGACCACCTGTATGCCTAAGCGTTTAACTACGGGCAATAAGTTAACGAGTTCGTTAGTCTCGCCAGAATTAGAGATGGCGAGTAAGACATCGCCTTTGCTTAGCATGCCCAAGTCGCCATGGTTGGCTTCACCAGGGTGCATGAAAAACGCAGGAGTACCTGTACTGGCAAGCGTAGCGGCAATTTTATTTCCGATATGCCCAGACTTTCCCATACCACTCACGACAACTTTACCCTTGCAGGCAAAGAGAATATTACAGGCAGCGATAAATTCATTGTTTAAGCGCTCTGCCAGATTAGCAATAGCTTGCGTTTCAATTTCAATAACGCGCTTCGCTGAGTCGATATAGTTCATCTGAGTTTGTGTATTCATGATTATCCGAATAGCCAGAATTGATAGCCGATAAAGCAAGCCAGAAGTATGAATCCATTTGTTCTTGATATTGTACGTTTGCCGATTAAATCGAAGCTGAACAAGAACAATAATAATGTTAAACCAAGCATTACGTACATATCTCGGTTGTAAACGTCAGGGTCCAGGATACCTGGCGCGATTAACCCGGGCATGCCAAGAACGGCAAGTAGGTTGAAGATATTTGACCCGATGATATTACCCAGTGCTAAATCGTCTTCACCTTTTAGTACACCCGCAACACTTGCTGCTAGTTCAGGTAGACTTGTACCAAATGCAATAATTGTTAGTCCGATAACTAAATCCGAAATGCCCATGTATCTGGCAATTTCTACTGCTGAGTTCACCAAAAAGTGAGCACTTAATGGCAGTATTACAAGGCCTACACCAATCCAAATGAGGGCTGACGTATTTGAAACGCCTTTGGGGATTTCATCTGCGGTTTCCGCAACCAGAGGGTCTTCTTTATCTACCTGTAGCGACAACCACGCCATCATTGCCAGTACGAAAATGAACAGGCCTAGTAGGATAATGCCTTCATAAGACTTAAGTTCACCGTCAAACATAAAGCCAATAGCAATCAATGAGATGATAAGGAGTGCTGGAAGCTCGCGCTTTAATGTTGTTGATGAAACAAGCAATGGTTTCACTAGCGCGGTTATACCTAAAACTAGCGCGATGTTCGTGATGTTAGAACCTAGCGCGTTACCCACGGCGGTGTTCATATTGCCATTTGCGGAGGCTATGGCGGAAACCACAATTTCAGGTGCCGAAGATCCCATAGCGACAATCGTTAGTCCGATCATCATTGGAGAAATGCCGATGTTTTTTGCTAATGCTGAGGCGCCATATACAAACCGGTCAGCGCTCCAACTCAGTACAATCAGCCCAACAAGAAAAATGACAATGTTTAAAAGCACAACAACCTGTAATAGAAAGTATTTCGCTAGATTGTCGCAAAAAGAGTGCCATTTGCCTATGCTCGCAGCGTTTTATTTTCGCCAAATACTGTCAATTGACGTAAATTTCCGCTGAATACGCAAATTAGGTCGCACTTACACACACAAGACGTCATATTCAGTTTCAGTTAAGAAACAACAAAATAGGATGGTATTAGGATTGATTTGGGAGGCTTGTAGGATACTAGATGGGCACTTGGGCGTGAGATACCGAATACCAGTCCGCATAGATAATTGCCCACTCAGAAGGCGCTGGCAAGTTTCCTAGCGAAGCGTGGGAATGCAGGAATGGCTGTTCCCTTTCAAATTCCCAGAATGAAGCTAGGAAGTTTGCCAGACCTTCCCGAAGGGCGAGTTTATAATGTCCGTACTCTTTGCTGTGTCACCTTGATGTAGAACCACTATACCTGCGGTAACACGCCGCGATTACGAACATTTTAAACCTCGCTGCGTGGGTAATAATCTATACGGACTGGTATATAATTCGTCTTAATCGAACATAACTTGTAACTTTTTGACTTTGGCGAGGGGCTTGAAAAAGCGTACAATGCCCTTAAATTACACCGCCCAGACAAGGTGTTCTAAGCAATGTCTGGCGATATAAAATCAAAAAAGTACACTGGAGAGTAAACTTTTTTGATTTTATGCGCTCATAAAGTAAACTGTGCAGTAAACCTTAAGAGTGGATCAAGTGAAGGCACAGAAATTGAATACTCACTTACTCTTATAATTTTAAAATTTTCTAAGTGGATTGAACGCGTTATTTTATAAGCTCTCAATCCAACGTCAGGGGTCGACATTTAAGTAACTATGGATCATTTAGTTGAAGTAGATAACCTTACCTTTAAGCGCGCCGATCGCATCATTTATGATGGGATATCGCTAAAGGTACCCAAAGGCAAAATTACTGCGGTAATGGGGCCAAGTGGTATAGGTAAAACCACGCTGCTGCGCCTTATTGGCGGGCAGTTAACGCCAGATGAAGGTGACGTTAGATTCGACGGCGATTCGATTGTTTCTATGTCGAGAAAAACGCTATATGAGACACGTCGTAGAATGAGCATGCTTTTTCAAAGTGGTGCACTTTTTACCGATATGAGTGTGTTCGATAACGTGGCGTTTCCACTTCGCGAACATACAAAACTTTCTGAAGACGTTATTGCGACAATTGTCGCTTTAAAGCTACAGGCAGTAGGATTGCGCGGTGCAGCTCAATTAATGCCTAGTGAATTGTCTGGTGGTATGGCGCGCAGGGCTGCTTTGGCAAGGGCAATTGCACTAGATCCAGATTTAATCATGTACGACGAACCCTTTGCCGGACAAGATCCTATATCAATGGGTGTGCTGGTTAAGCTTATTCGTGAATTAAACGACGCACTTAATCTAACCAGTATTGTGGTGACTCACGATGTCACTGAAGTACTGACCATTGCCGATTATATTTATATCTTAGCTGACAAGCGGGTTATCGGGGAAGGAACGGCGCAGCAAATCAAAGAAAGTGACTCTGAATTAGTCCAACAGTTCTTGAAAGGAAAAGCAGATGGTCCGGTACCATTTCATTATCCTGCACCTGATTTGAAAGCAAGCTTCTTGGGGGCAGATAAATGAAGTTCTTCCAATCAATAGGCGCTAAAACGATAGGGAAGGTCACTGCGGTTGGTCGAGCAGCTCTTATGTTATTCGGTGCGTTAATCGCTGTTCCTCGGCTTAAAAATGTACCGCTGGTGATTAAGCAATTGTATGTAGTGGGCGTTCAGTCGCTGCTAATTATTATGGTGTCGGGGTTATTCATCGGCATGGTAATGGCGCTACAAGGCTACACCATTTTGGTTGATTATGGCGCAGAAGGTAGCTTAGGCCCCATGGTCGCACTTTCATTGTTAAGAGAGCTTGGTCCGGTAGTTACCGCATTGCTTTTTGCTGGGCGAGCTGGCTCAGCCTTAACAGCTGAAATAGGCTTAATGAAAGCCACTGAGCAGCTGAGTAGTTTAGAGATGATGGCGGTAGACCCGCTACGACGTATTGTCGCACCGCGTTTTTGGGCGGGAATGTTAGCGATGCCTATGCTTGCCATTATTTTCAGTGCCATTGGTATTTTAGGCGGCCACTTAGTGGGTGTTGATTGGTTAGGCGTTGATGCAGGCAGCTACTGGTCAGTTATGCAATCGACAGTAGATTGGAACGAGGATGTCATAAACGGCGTAATAAAAAGCCTCGTGTTTGCCTTGGTTGTGACGTGGATTGCCATATTTAAAGGTTACGATTCTATTCCAACATCGGAAGGGATCAGCAAAGCGACTACCGAAACGGTGGTCTATTCATCATTAGCAGTATTAGGGCTGGACTTCGTGCTAACCGCCCTTATGTTTGGTATCGAATAGGGGATCGGAATGAGTAAGTATAAAACGGAAGTAATGGTTGGTGTGTTTGTCATGCTTACAATCGGTGCGTTGTTGTTATTGGCACTGAAAGTAGCAAACCAAACGGTAGCCACCGAAGGCGATACCTACACGTTATACGCAAAATTCGACAATATTGGCGGCTTAAAGCCGAGATCGGCAGTAAAGGTTGGTGGGGTAACGGTTGGCCGTGTGTCATCGATTACGCTAGACCAAGAAGATTTTACGCCAGTGGTTGAGCTGTCAATTTTAAATGAATACAACGGCTTTCCAGAAACCAGCTCTGTGTCTATTTTGACCTCGGGTTTGCTAGGCGAACAGTATGTTGGTTTCCAACCTGGCTTCTCTTTCGACGGTGTCGCTAATTTACAGAATGGCGATTACCTTCAGGATACTAAGTCAGCTTTGGTTCTTGAAGATCTCATTGGTCAGTTCTTATTTAATCGCGGAAGCGACGAAGACTAATCGCAGTATTACGGCCAGACGTATATTACCAGGTCGTTAAATTATTCCAGCGGCGTGATGAAACTTATTAGATTGCCATCAGGTCTGCTAAATAGAGTTTTAAGTTAGGAGAGTAATTTTGAAAAAGTTTATGGTAGCACTTGGCATCTTCATGATGTCTGTAGCGGGCATAGCGAATGCACAAGAAGTTAATGAACAAAACCCGTATGAATTGGTTCAAGACGTAGCAAACCGCACGTTTGAGCGCATCAAAGCGAACCAAGCAGCGATTAAAGCTGATCCTGAAATGCTACGCACTATTATGGAAGAAGAATTAGTACCTCATATCGACTACAAATTCGCTGCTTTTATGGTACTAGGTAAACACTTTAAGTCAGTACCTCAAGAGAAGATGGGCGAGTACATCAGCGTATTTCGTCAATATTTGGTAACAACCTACGCTGTGGCAATGGGCTACTACGACAACCAAGAAGTCATCTTTGAGCCTGAATCATCTTTTGATGATAAAAAATCAGTAACAGTGCGTGCAGTGGTTCAAGATCCAAACCGCCCTGAAATCAAAATTGCTTTTAAAGTTCGTAAAGATAGTAAAACGAACGAGTGGAAAGCCTACGATATGGTTGCTGAAGGCATCAGCATGCTAAACAGCAAGCGTAGCGAATTTGAATCAATCCTTCGTCAAGACGGTATCGATGCAGTTATCGCACTAATGCGCGACAAAATTGGTAAGCCAGTTGAGCTTAAGCAAGGCGAGCCAATCGAAATCGAAGGAGAGGCTGAGTGAGCCTATTCGAGGTAAACGACAAAGGCAATGTAGTGGTTCACGGTCATCTTGACCGTGAAACGCTGTCGAAGAATTTCTGGGATAGTTTGAACGGAAATGAGCGTAGTACCTTGATTAACAATAAAAGATGTCTTGTTGATTTAAGTGACGTTGAGCGCGCAGACAGTGCAGGTTTGGCTTGGCTTATTAATGCCGTTAGGGATGCAAAGCAAAATGGTGTTAGCATGAGCCTATATAAAATGCCAGAGAAGCTACGTAAGCTTGCTAAAATAAGCGACGCAGATAGCTTTTTACCCGTAGAATAAACACCCGTTAGCGAATTAAGAAGTAAGTTATGGAATTGTCTGAAATTGAAAAAATCTTGAAAGATGCGTTAGACCTTCACGAAGTCCATGTAAAGGGCGAAGGTTCGCATTTTAATATTATTGCGGTAAGCGATGCTTTTAATGAAATGAGCCGTGTGAAGCGCCAGCAAGCGGTATATGCGCCTTTGGCTGATAAAATTGCAGACGGCAGCATGCATGCAATTACCATCAAGACGTTTTCAGTAAAAGACTGGGAGCGTGAGCGCCAGTTTAATATTCCTCAATAATAGGCGTAGCACGTGGATAAACTCGTAATTAAAAAGGGCCCTGCGCTCAACGGTACCGTGCGCATCTCTGGCGCTAAAAACGCGGCCTTGCCATTGTTGATGACAAGCTTGCTGACTGACTCTCCTTGTCGTTACACCAACGTTCCTCGTCTTCGTGACATCAATACTACGACGGCACTTTTGCGTGAATTAGGTGTTGAAGTCGCACTACCCGCACCTAACGATATCGTTATCGATGCGAGTACGCTACAAAGCGTTACAGCGTCCTATGAGTTAGTACGTACTATGCGTGCGTCTATCTTAGTACTTGGCCCATTGCTAGCTAAGCAAGGTAAAGCGAATGTCTCTTTGCCAGGTGGCTGTGCTATAGGTGCGCGTCCAGTAAATCTTCATTTAACTGGCCTTGAAAAGATGGGCGCGAAGATTGAAGTAGACGAAGGCTACATTCGAGCCGAAGTCGATGGTCGTCTGAAAGGTGCGCGTATTTTCATGGATATGGTAAGCGTGGGTGCCACTGAAAACCTACTGATGGCAGCGGCGCTGGCTGACGGAACAACCATTCTTGAAAACGCGGCACGCGAGCCCGAAATCGTTGATTTAGCAAACTGTCTTATTCAGATGGGCGCGAAAATTAGCGGTGCAGGAAGCGATAAAATAACCATTGAGGGCGTGGAAACCTTAAACGGTTGTGATTATGCAGTGCTGCCTGACCGTATAGAAACCGGTACTTTCTTGGTAGCGGCCGCTGTGACAGGTGGGAAAATACGCTGTACTCATGCGGCGCCAGATACATTAGATGCGGTGCTAGATAAGCTAGAGCAGGCCGGAGCTAAAATCACCACTGGTGATGACTGGATAGAGCTAGACATGGAAGGGCGCAAACCGCAGGCTGTGCAAGTTAAAACCGCACCACACCCAGCATTCCCTACGGATATGCAGGCGCAGTTTGTTACCTTGAACTGTGTTGCCGAAGGCACGGGCGTAATTACAGAAACCATTTTTGAAAACCGCTTCATGCACGTGCCAGAGTTACAACGTATGGGCGCAGAAATCGCGTTAGAAGCGAACTCAGCAGTGTCTAAAGGCAGCTCAAGCCTTAAAGGAGCTCCGGTAATGGCTACTGACCTGCGCGCGTCGGCAAGCTTGGTGATAGCTGGGCTCATCGCAGAAGGTGAGACTCACGTGAATCGCATTTATCACTTAGACCGTGGTTATGAAGCCATTGAAGAGAAGCTGGGTGGCTTGGGTGCCATCATTGAAAGAGTGAAAGAATAACTCAAGGTTTCGCACTTCTACGAAAAAGCGCCAGATAGCATATCTATCTGGCGCTTTTTTTGTGTCTATTATCTACGCGGGCTGGTATTAAATCTTCACGTTTAAAACTCGGGAAGCCGAACTAATCTGCCAGCTCCAACAATACTTATTGACCAGCGCGAAGCTCTGCGACCGTTGCCGTAAGAGTAATCGAACGCCCGTCGCGGCTGAGCTCAATTTCAAGTTCTGTACCGGGCTCGGTTTCGGCAATCATATCCAACGTTTTTGATGCGCTTTCTAAACGTACGCCGTCTATGGCTACTATGATGTCGCCAGGGCGGATACCCGCGATGTCGGCAGGGCTGCCTTTAGCTACTGCTGAAACGTCTATGCCTGGTCGGTTGCGGTTTTCACCGCCAACAAAACCAAGCTGCCCGCGAACAACACGTCCATTGCTGATAATTTCATCCATGACTCGCTTAGCTAATTCGTAAGGCACGGCAAAGTTAATGCCGTCTACATTGCGAGCGCGATTATTTGAATCTAGCACCTGGAAGTTGGCGTTAGTGATACCCAGCAAAATACCATTGCTATCTACCAGCGCACCACCAGAATTACCTTGGTTCAAAACTGCGTCGGTTTGAATGAAATCAACATAATTAGATAGACCATTTCGTCCGGCTCTGCTTACTATGCCTTGAGTAATGGTTTGTCCCAAATCGAAAGGATTACCAATCGCCATCACCACATCACCCACATGGGTGTCAGGTTCTGACACCTGAGGAATAATGTGCAGGTTATCAGCGGTGACTTTTAACACGGCAAGGTCGGTCAGTGGGTCGGTGCCCACAATTTGCGCTTCCAAAATACGTCCATCTTGAACCGCTACGTAAATGCTATCTGCATCTGCAACTACGTGGTGACAGGTAAGCAAATAGCCATTTTCTGTCATGATAACGCCAGAACCCAAATTGGTGCGCCCACGAGATTGATTTCTGAATAGGCCTGAACCGTTCTCAATACTGACGCTGTAGATATTGACTACTGCAGGCGCAGAGCGACTTAGAGCAGTAAAATAGCTTTCGCGACTAGCGCTTACTGAGGGGGAGTTAAAGAACCCTTGAGCAAGGCCTTTGCCTTGACGTAGATCGGGTAGGAAAACTAACAGTAATGCAGCAACAGCTACGCCAAGAAATACAGATTTTAGTAAGAAGTTAAAAATTGAGCGGCCAGTCACAAATCACACTTTTTGTTATCTGTCGCACTTAATTAATACGTGCCGTTAACTCAGCACTACTTCACAATCTTAAAGCGCAACATTCTTAAATTATCATCTTACGGCAAAGGATATCACTTTATTTAATAAACTACCGTAATGAAACGCAAATTTTGTGCAACTCAATTTGCACTAGCATGTACTTCAAAACCTTTCATGCTGTTCATACAGCCTTATTTACGTGGACATAGGTGTAGCTCGAGAATGCGGCTTATCAGAGGAGTCCGAAAAGAAGCCCCGTTAGGAAGCTAGGAGCACACTGTTTTCAACGGTTATCATTTGAAAACAAAAACGGCGCTTATAAAGCGCCGTTTTTATGCTAATTTCCAGCTTGGACACCAACGCGTCTGAGCGGAGGATGTAATTGAAGAGCTACATTGCTACTGTCTGATTACCAAATAAAGCGTAGAGTTTCCACGTTTTACATTGAGTGCGATAACGCCTTTGGCTTCGTCTAGTGCATTTCTAAACTCTGCAACCGTGGACGTACGTACGCGGTTAACGCCAATTATCACATCATCAGATTGAAGGCCAATTCGCGCCGCAGGCGCACCACGCTCGATATCAGAAACCACTACACCAGCATTCCCAGCATCGTCAGTGCCGTTAGACAGGGTTGCTCCTTCTAGGGCTGGGTGAATTTGAGCAGCCGTCACTGTCGTATCAGTAGCGTCATCTAATACAACGTCTACATTCATTTTCTTACCTTTGCGCATTACCGTGAGCTCAACTTCAGCGCCCGCGCCCATACTCGCAATTTTTGCGCGCAGTTCTTGGAAGCTATGAAGTTTACGACCATTAATGGCAGTAATAATATCACCGGCTTGCAGACCACCTTTTTCAGCGGCAGAGTCTGGCTGCACTTCGCTCACGAACGCACCAATGTTCACTTCCGCATTCATGGCTTCGGCAAGGCCCGCGTCAATATCGCTACCTAAAATGCCTAGAAGGCCACGGCGAACTTCACCAAATTCTGCAATTTGATCAATTAGGCTTTTCATCATATTGGCAGGAATAGCAAAACCAATACCGACGTTGCCGCCGTTAGGACCAAAAATAGCGGTGTTGATACCAACCAGTTCACCGTGAAGGTTAACTAACGCACCGCCTGAGTTACCTCGGTTAATTGCTGCGTCGGTCTGAATAAAGTCTTCATAACCGCCAATGTTCAAGCCAGAGCGGCCCAGAGCGCTCACAATACCAGAGGTAACTGTTTGAGAAAGACCAAACGGATTACCTATTGCTACTACAAAGTCACCTACGCGCAGCGCGTCAGAATCGGCAAGCGGTAACGCTTTTAAATCATCAGGTTCTATTTTAAGTAACGCGATATCGCTTTGCTCGTCGGAGCCTAGCTTTTTCGCCTTAAACTCGCGACCGTCAGTTAACTTTACGGTGATTTCATCTGCATTATCAACAACGTGGTTGTTGGTAACGACATAACCTTTATCGGCATCAATGATGACACCAGAACCAAGACCTCGGAAAGGACGTTCTTGAACCTGCTCTTGCGGGGCGCCGAAGAAGTAGCGAAACATCTCGGGTACACGCTGCGTAGAGGTTTGTGTTCCTTCTACCGCAATGCTCACTACCGCTGGGGTAGCTTCTTCTAGCATAGGGGCTAAAGAGGGAACTTCATCTTTCTTATCAGAAAAGAACGGTAACGCCGCCTGTGTGCTAGCAGTAAAGCCCAATGAACTTACAACAACGGCAGACGCCAATAGACAATGGCGGAAAGACATTTTCATGTTCGCTTACACTCCTTCATGTTATATGCGACATAGCATGGTTTCACTAAAAGAGTCCGAGGTCGTGATAAAGTTCCCGATGTTACTGTTTTTCTGCGGTATTCTTATCAGAACCGCCGACGAACAGCCCAGAACCCGAGTTAGCGAAGTCTCTTGGCTGTGTGTCAGATACACGCTGAACTCTCGATTTGTCAGACCCTTTTAGGTTGTTACGTAAATACGTAGTTGCTTGTTCCCCATAAAAAGGAACTTTGCTGTCATCATCGCTGCCTTGCTCAAGCAGCAATTCATACTCTTCAATTTGTTGCTTTAAGGTTTCGCACTGGCTTTCAATGCTCTCTAAGCTTTGACGAGTTTGATGAATGTGGTGTTGCGCCTGCTGTGCGAGGATCTCTTTAACTTGCTTCTCAGTCTGTGCAGTATTGCCTGCGCCCTGCTTTTGTTGAAAAAAGCGACCTGCGAAAAAGCCAATAATTAACCCAACTACTAACAAAGCAAGAGATACTAACAATTCCATTATATTCTCCGAATCAATCTACATCTTGCAGCCGACCTTTACTTCTACGATCTAAAAGCTGCTTTCGACCATACGCTGAATATAGCAAGGTCGAACCCGAAAAGCGCATACATCGTGACATTTATTCGGTGTATGTCGAATTTCAATGTGAGATTCTACCGTGATTTCCATTAAAATTAAGGTCATAATTGAGAAATTCAAGCAGGTCGGTGCAGCAAGCGCCGCTATTGACTTTTGTACGGAGTGGTTTCGGCGATGACGCCATGGGAAAAATATCAGCTAGATCTTCAGTCGTCTGACTTTCATTACGACGCGGCGCAAGAAAATGCAGTAAAAGAACTTCAACGTTTGTTTGATGAACTTACCCAACCTGAAAAGAAAACGACGTGGCGGGTAAAGTTAAAAGCAGCGTTTGGGAAAGGCCATGCGAAGCCTGGTATCCAGGGCATCTACTTTTACGGTGGTGTAGGGCGAGGCAAAACCTATTTAGTAGATACATTCTACGACTGTTTGCCTTTCGAAAAGAAAATGCGCGTGCATTTTCACCGCTTTATGTACCGTGTGCACGATGAACTAAAGCAGCTTAAAAACGCACAAGACCCGCTAAAGCTGGTAGCGGCTAAGTTAGCAAAAGAAGCGCGGGTAATATGCTTTGACGAGTTTTTCGTGTCTGATATAACCGATGCCATGATTTTAGGCACGTTAATGGAAGAGCTGTTTGGTCACGGAATTGTGCTGGTGGCGACGTCGAACATAGTCCCTGACGATTTGTATAAAAACGGATTACAGCGTGCGCGGTTCTTACCTGCTATCGATCTACTCAATCAGAATACCCGCGTAGTAAACGTTGATAGCGGTATTGATTATCGTCTTAGAACGTTAGAGCAAGCCGAAATTTATCACTACCCACTTGATGGCGAAGCCACCGAAAACTTGCATAGCTACTTTTCTCAATTAGCTCCGGAAGAAGGCTCTAAAGGCGAAGATATTGAGGTGAACAACCGAAAAATACCGACGCTTAGAAACGCTGACGGGGTATTGATGATTGATTTTAAAGCCTTGTGTGGCGGGCCTAGAAGCCAGAGCGACTACATTGAGTTAAGCCGTTGTTATCACTCAGTGCTTTTAGCCAATGTTAGGGAAATGGGCCAGCATAATGACGATGTGGCGCGTCGTTTTATTGCGATGGTGGACGAATTTTACGAGCGAAATGTAAAGCTGATCATATCTGCAGAAGTCGCGCTGGAAAGCTTGTACACCGAGGGGCTACTTAATTTTGAGTTCAGACGCTGTCTTAGCCGCTTAAAGGAAATGCAGTCACACGACTACCTAGCAACCGAGCACTTACCGTAAGCATAAATATGGGGTCAGAGTCTGAGGGATCCCCACGAATTTAATTTCATATGCCTCCGGCCCAGGCTGCGTCAACTATGGAGCTGTACCATTTGAGTGCAGCTTTCCACTGTCGCATAGTAAATCGTATTCGAC